>CAZMMT010000046.1:0-7505 GCA_964567465.1 uncultured Candidatus Izemoplasmatales bacterium
TTTAGGTTTAAGTGCACTTGATTTAATTGCCGAAGATAAATACGTTTTAGATAAAGTGCCAAAGATTAATACTAAATTGAGAGACTCAATTTTCAAAGAAGTCGTTAGCAACAAAGAGATGGAGAATACTTTAGTATGGCTTTATAGTTTTGAAATATCACCTAAGATGGCTATGCGAATTTTTTCTCATTATGGGTTAGCTACAATTAACACAATTAAAGAAAATCCTTATGTATTGATGGATCATATTGAAGGTATCGGTTTTAAAAGGGCTGATGAAATCGGTTTGAAGATTGGTTTTGAATATGATTCGCCGCTTAGAATATCAGCGGTAATTTATTATTTGTTAACAGAATATATGAATAAATTCGGTGATACGTATTTAGAAAAGGATCAATTAATTGAATATACGCTGCGGTTTTTAAATTCTCATCCTGACTTTAATGTTGAGCAAGATTTGGTTTTTGATCAGATTCAAAGTTTACTTGAAGTTAAGAGAATAGTTGAAGTTGAAGGTAAGATAGCACTCAAATATTTATATCAGGCAGAAGGTTATTTGGCTAAAAAAGTCAAAGAAATAAATAATATCGAAATCAGTGAAATTAACGCTGATGAGTTTGAAGGTTTAATAAAAGATTTTCAAACTATGAATGATATAACCTATACAAAAGCTCAAAAAAAAGCGATTTACACGGCTTTAAATAATAATTTTTCCATTATTACAGGTGGTCCTGGAACTGGTAAAACTACAGTTATAAAAGGAGTCATTGAAATATATAATTGGCTTCATAATAATAAGGTTGAAAAAGATCTCATTAAATTAGCCGCACCAACTGGTAAAGCTGCGAAGCGCCTATCAGAAGCAACTAACCTTACTGCGACAACAGTTCATAAATTACTAGGATATGATTTTGAAGGAACTTTTAAGTATGACGAGTACAATGAATTAGATGCGAAAATTCTAATTGTTGATGAAGCAAGTATGCTTGATTCAATCCTTGCTAGAAAGTTGTTTTCTGCGGTAGGCAGGAATACTAAAGTAATTTTTGTTGGAGACGCTAATCAGTTGCCGTCAGTAGGACCAGGAGATGTATTAAATAATTTAATTGAATCAAAAATATTCAATGTAGTAGAACTTGATATTATTCATCGTCAAGCTAGCGATTCGCACATAATTTCTTTGGCTTACGATATTCTAAATAAAAATATTAACGAAAATTTCTTTCATAACTATCCGGATAAACAATTCTTAAATGCTAGAGACGATACTATTAGTACAAGAATTTTAGAAAAGATAGCTTACTTAATCGAAGAAGGATATGATTTGATAAATGATATTCAAGTCTTAATTCCAGTTTACAAAGGTTATAATGGAATTGACAGAATTAATGCTTTAATCCAAAGTACTTTCAATAAAGACAATCAAAAATTTGCGGTTAAGTTTAAAGATAAGGAATTTTGGTATGGCGATAAGGTAATGCAACTAATCAATCAACCAGAAGATAATATTATGAATGGCGATCAAGGTGTTGTAATTGGTATCACTCCAAACGATGAGTTGATTGTTGATTTTTCAGAGATAATCGTAAAATATTCTACCAAAGATTTAGAAAATCTGACTTTAGCTTATGCGGTTTCGATTCATAAATCTCAAGGTTCTGAATTTAGGGCTGTAATAATGCCGCTTTCTAAAGCTTATACAATTATGTTAAAGCGAAAACTTCTCTACACCGCTGTTACAAGAGCTAAAGAACAGTTGATAATGATTGGTGATTTTGAGAGCTACAGACGTGGTGTTTTAGGACAAGACCGAAAACGAAATACACTTTTAAAGCAGTTTTTAGAAGATGAAATAATTGATCAAGAAATAAATCAAGTAAAGATAACAGATTTTTTGTAATCTGTTTGCAAATACGTGAGTTTTATTGTATAATCTTAAAGTAAATCGAAGACGAAGATAAGTAGTAATGTTTTGTTGGAATTTTAAGAGAGTTTAGGGTTGGTGCGACTAAACAAACAAGATATTTACGAAGCTCCTTCCAAGAGGTGGAAAACCCACACGTTATTCTCGCGTTAAGAGATTTTAAAGTGCTAGTTCATTTCAATTGAACTAGAATTAAGGTGGTACCGCGTTTAATCGTCCTTTATTTTTAGGGGACGATTTTCTTTTTTGAAAAAAGATATATAAAGCTAGAGGTGAATTAATATGAAGTATTTAACAGGAAATGAAATTAGGAACACTTGGTTAAGATTTTTTAAGAATAAAGGTCATGCGGTTGAAGAAGGCGCTTCTTTGATACCTAACAATGACCCAACCCTTTTGTGGATGAACTCAGGTGTAGCAGCTTTAAAGAAATATTTTGACGGTAGAGTGGTCCCAAAGAATCCGCGAATCGTTAATGTTCAAAAGTGTATTAGAACCAATGATATTGAAAATGTTGGTAATACCGCAAGACACCATACTTTCTTTGAAATGATGGGGAATTTTTCAATTGGTGATTACTTTAGAGATGAAGCGATTGAATATGGATTCGAAATCTTAACGAGTGAAGAGTACTTTGGTTTCCCAATTGAAAAATTATATTTTACTTATTATCCTACTGATTTGGAAACTAAACAAAGATGGCTTGACTTAGGAATAAGCGAAGAACATTTAATATCCTCTGAAGGAAACTTTTGGGAAATTGGCTCTGGACCATGTGGACCATGTACAGAAATTTTCTATGACCGCGGTGAAATGTTTGGTGATTTTACTACCGAGTCAATCAAGAAAGATATTGAAAACGATCGTTATGTAGAGTTATGGAATATTGTTTTATCACAATATAATGCAATTGAAGGTTTGGATAGAGAAAAATATCCTGAACTTCCTTCAAAGAACATTGATACTGGAGCTGGTCTTGAAAGATTCGCTGCGGTTATTCAAGGTGCTAAAACTAATTTTGAAACTGATCTTTTTATGCCGATAATCAATAAGATTAGTGAAGTAGCTAATATTGAGTATAATGGTCAAAAAGCTTTTAAAGTAATAGCTGACCATGTTAGAACAGTTACTATGGCGATTAGCGATGGGGCTATGTTAAGCAATGAGGGAAGAGGTTATGTCCTTAGAAGACTTTTAAGAAGAGCGGTAAAATATGGTAAACAACTTAAGATTGAAAAGCCATTCTTAGTTAGTTTAGTTGATAAAGCAGTTGAGGTTTTAAGACCATTCTATCCTTATATCGAAGAAAAGATTTCGATTGTGAAAAAAATTGTTGAAACTGAAGAAAACAAATTCTTGGAAACCTTGTTATCTGGCGAAAAGAAGTTAAATGAAATTATGGAGAACACTAAGGATAAAACTATCAGTGGACAAGATGCATTCTTGCTTTATGATACTTACGGATTTCCACTTGAATTAACTGAAGAGTATGCTTTGGAGCAGGGATATGAAGTTGATTTAAAAGGTTTTAGAACAGAAATGGAAAAGCAAAAAGATCGTGCACGAAAAGCTAGAACAGAAACTGATTCAATGATGGGTCAAAATGAAGAGTTTTTAAACTTCTTGGCTAGTAGTGAGTTTATTGGTTATGAAACCACTAAATCAAGTGCGACAATCATTAAAATCTTTAACGAAGGATTAGTGCTTGATAAAACACCATTCTATGCAACTTCCGGTGGACAGTTAGCTGACCAAGGTAAGATTTATAATGATAAGATAGTTTTAAACGTTATTGACGTTGAGAAGATGCCGAATGGACAGTTTTTACATAAAGTAGATGAAGAATTGTCATTGAATTATGAGGGTATGTTAGTTGTTGCGGAAGTTGATGAACGAAGAAGAGAATTAACTGAATATCATCATTCAGCGACGCATCTATTATTTAAAGCGCTCCGTGATACCTTAGGAAATCATGTTTCCCAACAAGGCTCTCAAGTAAGTTTTGACGGATTGAGATTTGACTTTAATCATTATGAAGCTATTGATGATGAAACGATTCTTAAGATTGAAAGCATTGTTAATGAGATGATTAAAGATTCTTATAAATCAACAACTAAAATCATGAGCGTTGATGAAGCAAGAAACCTTGGGGCGATTGCGGAATTCGGTGAAAAATATGGTGATAAGGTCAGAACAATCGATTTGAAATATACTTTAGATCTTTGTGGCGGAACTCATGTTAAGGATATAGCAGATATTGAAAAGTTTGCGATAAAATCATTATCTTCTATCGGTTCCGGGATTTATAGAATCGAGGGTCTTGTTAATGTTATGGTTGAAAAGTTGGATGATTCTTTAGTTGGATTAAATCAAGATATCGATAACTTAATTAATAAAGCTAACAAGATACTTTCAAGTGCTAAAGAAGAAGGATTAAAGCTTAATTTTGATTTCAAAAAAAGCGATCTCCAATTAGGAAGCTATAAAGATGTTATCAATAAACGTGAAGAGTTGCATACTGCGCAATTAGCTGTTAAAGACTTAGAAAAAGAGTATAACCATTTGAAGGAAGCAAAAGCTAAAGCTTCAGTATCAGATTTTAGTGAGTTTATTTTTGATAACAAGATAATTGCAGAACTCAAGAATATTAACGGTTCAGCTTTAAAACAACTGGCTGACGAGGCTATGGCTAACACAGGTGTAGATTTTGTCTTCTTAGCATCAAGCGTTGATGATAAAGTAATCTTTGTGGCTAAGAGCAACTCCAAAGATTTTAACGCTGGGTTAATCGTTAAGGAAGCTGCTCAAATTTGTGGCGGTAACGGTGGCGGCAGAAGTGATTTTGCTCAAGCTGGTGGTAAGGATGTTACAAAAATTAAGGATGCCATTAAGAGAGTGAAGGAACTAGTTTTATGAAAATTGTAGGTTTAGATTTAGGTTCAAAGACTTTAGGGATAGCTGTATCTGATCCATCAAAGACGATCGCGACCAAACTTACTACAATTACTTTCACAAATAACGATTTTGAGTATGCAATTAAAGAATTATTTGCTATACTAAAAGATGAAGATATTGAACTATTTGTTTTAGGTTTACCGAAAAATATGGATGGAAGTTTAGGCTTCCAGGCTCAGTCTTCAATAAGGTTTAAAGAAATGCTTGAAGCTAAATTTAGTAAAAGCGTTATTCTTTGGGATGAAAGATTAACATCTAAGATGGCAGAATCGTTAATGATTTCTGCTAACTTAAGTAGAAAGAAAAGAAAAACAAAGGTTGACTTTGTGGCAGCCACAATAATATTACAAAGCTATTTGGATAGCAGAAAGAGAGATTTATAAAATGAATGAATTTGATGATACTTTAATAATTACCGATGAGTTAGGAAATGAATTAGAAGCAATGATTATTATGACTTTTGAATCTGAAGAATTTGGAAAAAGCTATTTAGTTTATCAATTAAAAGATGATGAAACTGGCGAATATTTCGCAGCTAGCTTTAATCCTGAAGACGGTGATGAAGGCAACTTAAATCCAATCGAAACAGATGAAGAGTGGGACTTAATTGAAGAAGTACTAGAAAGTTTCTTGGAAGACCAAGAAGAAGGCGAAGAAGAACACGATCATAAACATGAGTAATTATTTGAAATCTTTGAATAAATTGCCTAAGAATGATTTAATTGAAAAGGTTTTACTGGAAGCTAAGGAGTTAAAAACGCCGATAATCAGTGATGAAGGAATTATGTTTCTAATCCAAGTGATTAAAATAGCTAAAGTAAAGAAAGTTCTTGAGATTGGTTCAGCTATCGGATATAGCGCCATTATGATGGCTTTAAATACTAATGCTGAAATTATTACAATTGAAAAGGATGAGTTAAGTTACAATAGAGCTATGAAAAATGTTTCTAGTGGTAACTTAAATTCAAGAATTAAATTGATTAAAGCTGATGCATTAGAGGTAGAGTTAGAGGAAATGTTTGATCTAATTTTTATTGATGCAGCTAAAGGGCAGTATTTAAAGTTTTTAGAAAGGTTCAAGCATAACTTGAACGATGGCGGAGTGGTTATCTGTGATAACTTGCTTTTTCATGGCTTAGTTTCTGATAAAGAACAAATAGAATCAAAAAGACTTAAAGGTTTAGTTAATAAAATTGACGACTTTAATCATAAGTTAATAGAACATCCCGATTTTGACAGTTTTATCTATGAAATTGGTGATGGTTTATCAATATCAATAAAAAAAGGGTAGTTATAATGCGTTTAGTAGCTAGACTTAAAAACTTAAATGAAATCGAAAAACTAATCAACTTAAGAGTTGATTGTTTTCTTGTGGATACGCCATTAGCTATTAGAGCAATTAATAAGGATTTGTTTAATCATTTAGATAAGATAAAAAGTTTTGGTAAAGATATTTATCTTTTAATCAATAAAATGATTCATGAAGATGATATAGAAAATGCTAAAGAGATTTTAGAAATTGCAAAAGAAATTGGTGTATCTGGGATTGTTGCCGGAGATATAACTTTGATGGTTTTAGCTGATGAGTTTGGTCTAAAAAACAAAGTTATCTATCAACCGGGAACAATGAATACGAGTAGTTTTGATAATGAGTATTTTTTCTTAAAACAGATCAAAGGTATTACTATATCAAAAGAAATTACTCTAGAAGAAATAAAAAAGATTTTTGAGAATAAAAAGACAGAATTATCTTTGGTAGGGCATGGCTATTTGGATATGTTTTACTCAAAAAGGAAGTTGATTTCTAATTATTTTATATACAAGAGTAATGATAAAAAAAATATAGTTGACAATGACAGTTTCAAATTAAAGGAAGAAATGCGCCCCGATAGTTTCTATCCGATTTTAGAAGATGAAGCTGGTACTCATATTTTTAGAGATAAAGCTCTAAACTCCTTTGCGGAATTTAATGAATTAAAAATGGGTTTAGATGATTTCTTTATTGAACGAATTTTCATGAGTGACGAAGAGTATTATGATAGTATTGCGGCTTATCAAGATCAAAGTTTAGTTGAAGAATTTTTAATTAAATATCAAGATAACTATAACAAGGGATTTTACTATCAATATACTGAGAAATTAAAAGGTGATTTAAATGAAAACTGAGTTATTGGCGCCAGCTGGTAATCTTGAAAAAGCCAAGATTGCCTTGCTATATGGTGCAGACGCAGTTTATATTGGGGGAAAGCAGTTTTCTTTAAGAGCGAGAGCTTCAAATTTTGATTTAGATACTATTGAAGAATTAGTTAATTTCGCTCATAGATTAAATAAAAAAGTATATATAACGATGAATATAGTATTCCATGATGACGATGTTTTCGGATTGGATGAGTATCTTAGATTTCTTGATAAAATTAAAGTGGATGCAATTATTTGTTCTTCAATGGTTGTGGTTGAAAGAGCAAAGGCTATTACTGATTTGGAGATTCATTTATCAACGCAGTTTTCTTTAACGAATTCAGTGTTAGCTAACTATTTTTATGATGAAGGCATCAAACGAGTGGTTTTAGCTAGAGAATTATCTTTAGAAGAAATTAAAAAGGTTCAAAAGAAAAGCAAGGCTGAT
>CAZMMT010000047.1:0-7461 GCA_964567465.1 uncultured Candidatus Izemoplasmatales bacterium
CCAACAATATTCATGTCTTCACTACCGAACATGAAGTCAGAGTGTGACATTGAGTTATTATATCCATATTTCTCTAATTCTTTAATATCCATAGAAGTACCGCCCTTAATGTTCATTGGGTAAGCTCTTCCTAGCGCTAAATGGCAAGATGCATTTTCATCAAACAAAGTATTAAAGAAAAGAATATTTGCTTGTGATATAGGAGAGTTATGACTAATTAAAGCTACTTCACCAAGATAAGAACTTCCTTCATCAAATTCTATTAGATTTTTAAGCGTTGATTTTTCTTTTTTGGCATCATAATTCACTACTTTTCCATCTTTGAACTCTATCCAAAAATCTTCAATAAGATTTCCTTGATAATCTAAAGGCTTAGTAGCGACAACTTTACCGTTTACACCATATTTGTGAGGCATTGTAAAGTTTTCTTCCGTAGGAATGTTAGGATTGAAGACAACTCCAGTTGTTGCTTTTTCTTGACCACCTGACCATACATGATTATCTACCAATTTGATTGTTAAATCAGTTCCTAATGAATTAGTGAAATGTAGAGTTTCAAATTGATAATCATTAAGAATCTTATTGTGATCGATTAATGATTTGTTATGTTTGTTCCATTCTTCAATCGGATCTGTATCTTCGTTAACTCTTGACGCTTTAAAAATTGCGTCCCATAGAGCTTCTTCAGCCTCAGCTTCATCCATATCAGGGAATACTTTTTTTGCCCATACTGGATTAGATGCAGCAATTATAGACCATTGACTACGATTACCCATCATATGTTCACGGTAGAAGCCTAATGCTTTACTAGATGCTATGCCAGCTGCTTGTATTTTGCTTGGATCAACACCTTTGTTAGCTCCAGGTATTGGCGATACGATTGAAACAACACAAGCGCCATTATCAACAAAGTATCTCATTCTATCAATTGAATATTGAGGAATATCAGATAGTGTTTCAATAGTTTCATATTCATATGAATAACGACCAGATAGTTCATCTCTCCAATTGATTACAACTTTTTTTGCTCCAGCTTCATAAGCTTTTTTAACTACTTTTCTTGCTATATCAGCTGCTTCGACAGGTGCGTTCACAACAACGATTTGGTCTTTTTGAACATTGGCACCAATTTTTACAGCTAAATTAGCTAATTTTTCAACTAAAATTTCCTTTGGCATTTTATTATATCCTTTCTAATTAACTCTAAATTTAATTATAACATGTAATTATAAAATAATAAAAGAATTGTTTAACTTTGAATAGTCATTTGGTCAATGTGTATAAAAATTTTTTTTATGGTATAATTTAAATAAATAGAGAAACAAGTCAATAAATAGGAGAGATTATTATGGAAGATAGAACATACGTAAGTTGGGATTTTATAGAAGATTTTATGATAAGTGCTTTTGAAAAGATTGGTGTCCCTGAAGAAGATGCTAAAATATGCGCGGATGTATTAATGGAAAGCGATAGAAGAGGAATCGAAAGTCATGGAGTCAATCGTTTTAAACCTATTTATATTGATCGTATCAATGCAGGAATTCAAAAACCAGTTACAAAAATAGATATATTAAGAGAAACACCAACAACAGCTGTCTTTGATGCAAACGATGGTATGGGTATGGTTGCTAGTTACAAAGCAATGAAATTAGCTATCGAAAAAGCAAAAAAGTATGGTATGGGTATGGTAGCGGTTAGAAACTCAACGCACTATGGTATTGCCGGTTATTACGCAACTATGGCTAGTGATGCTGGTATGATTGGAATTACAGGAACTAATGCTCGACCATCAATAGCTCCTACATTTGGAGTTGAAAATATGTTAGGTACAAATCCTTTGACTTTTGGGATACCGACTGACGAAGAATTTCCATTTGTATTAGATTGTGCAACAAGTATTACTCAAAGAGGGAAGATTGAATATTTCGCTAAAATAGGTAAAGATACACCTAAAGGAATGGTTGTTGGTAGAGACGGATTAGCAAAAACTGATTCTAAGCAAATTTTAAAGGATCTTGTAAATAATGAAGCTGCTTTAGCCCCTCTCGGAGGTATTGGCGAAGAATTGGCCGGTTATAAAGGATATGGGTACGCAACGGTAGTAGAAATACTTAGTGCTGCATTGCAAGCAGGTAGTTTTCTTAGAATGTTGAGTGGTAAAGATGAATCCGGAAAACTATCTCCTTATCATCTAGGACACTTCTTTATTGCTATTGATACAGAAGCATTTATGGGATTAGAAAGTTTTAAGAAAACAGCTGGAGATATATTGAGAGAACTTAGAAATAGTGAGAAAGCACCTGGAGAAGAAAAAATCTATACTGCTGGAGAAAAAGAATACTTAATCTGGCAGGAGAGAAAGGAAAAAGGAGTTCCTCTAAACGAAGCATGTAAAGAAGATATTAAAAAAGTAAATGAAATGCTTGGTTTAGAAAAGAAACTGCCTTTTTAAAATAGAAAAATGGGAAAATATGATGAAAATATAAAAAAGCTAACTAAGCTGCAATATCACGTAACCCAAGAAAAAGGTACAGAAAAACCATTTGATAATGAATATGACGCAGAGTTTAGAGACGGAATATACATTGATATAGTTTCCAAAGAGGTACTGTTTTCTTCCAAAGAAAAATTTAACTCTCACTGCGGTTGGCCTTCATTTACAAAACCAGTAAAAGATGAAGTAGTTAAAACAAAATTTGATTTTTCTTTTGGAATGATAAGAACTGAAGTAAGATCAAAAGATGCCGATAGTCATCTGGGTCATGTGTTTGATGATGGACCAAATGGAAGTTTAAGATATTGTATTAACTCCGCATCTTTAGAGTTTATTCCAAAAGAAAAAATGGAAGAAAAGGGATATGGAGAATATCTGAAAATCTTTGAAGGAGATAAAAAATGAGTGATCGTATAAAAAATAACCGACAAGCAATCAGGCCGAGATGGTTAGATTTGTACACATTAGAAAGCGCCAAAAGAAAAGGCTTAGATAGACCAATGCAGTTTCTTGAAGTTCCAGAAGATACTTTAAAAATTTCACTTGATGTTGAGTTTCCAAACATTAAGCAAAAGACTTTAACTGAAGTAATTGCAAGCAGAAGAAGTTTAAGAGAATATCGTGATACATATTTAACTTTTGAAGAATTATCCTATCTTTTATGGGAGACATGTCGAGTTGATAGTTTTAGAGAGAATGCAGTCTTTAGAACAATACCTACTGCCGGAGCTACTAACTCTATGGAAACATATGTTTATGTTAATAAAGTAGAAAAATTAAAAGAAGGAATTTATTTGTATCTTCAAGATACTCATCAATTAGCACTGATTAAGAGAGAAAAAGATCTTTTAGAAAATGTAAATGATTCTTTATTAAAACAACTTCGTAATGCTCAAGCAGTTTTCTTCTTCACTACTATTCCAGCTAGAACTGAGTATAAATATGATTTTTGTGCTCATAAAATGATAGCTATCGAGTCAGGACATGCATGTCAGAACCTTTCTTTAGCCGCAGAGGTTATTGATGCAGGAGTTTGTGCAATATGCGCTTACGACCAAGAAAAAGTAGATAAGCTATTAGATATTGATGGTGAAGAGCATTTCACCATGTATTGTGCAACAGTGGGTAAGAAGAAGTAATTATAATACATTAAGGGGAAATCAACTATGAAAATAAGCGATATTGAATATCGGACTTTACAAGAAGTTAGAGAAATGCCAAGATTTGATTTAAAATCAATGCCAAAGAGAGCGAAATGGTATTTACAGGTAGTTGCATGGTTATTAAGTATTCCAGAAACATTCTTGCGACGAGTTAAAATTGTCAAAGTTAACATGGATAAAGTTAAAGGTCCTTATATATTGTTATGTAATCATAACAGTTTTTTCGATTTCAAAGTTGCGACAAGAGCTTTTTTCCCAAGAAGAGCAAATTATATTGTTGCAGTTGATGGCTTTATTAATAGAGAACAATTAATGCGAAACGTAGGGTGTTTAGGAAAAAGAAAATTTGTATCTGATCCAGCTATTGTAAAACAGTTAAAACATAGTCTTGAAGTTAATAAATCAATTGCTGTAATTTATCCTGAGGCTAGATATTCCTTAATTGGAACAACAGCTATTCTTCCTGAAAGTTTAGGAAAGTTAATTAAAATGTTCAAGTATCCGGTGGTCAGTATAATTTCTCATGGACATCATTTACATGAGCCGGTTTGGAATTTAATAAAAAGAAAAGTACCAGTTAAGTCAGTTATGACATATTTGTTTTCTAAAGAAGATTTAGAGAATCTATCATTACAAGAAATTAACGAAAAAATTAAAGAGGCATTCTATTATAATGACTATGAATACCAAGTAAATAACAATATAAAAATAAAAGGAGATAATCGAGCAAAAAACCTCCATAAAGTTTTATACAAATGTCCGCATTGTTTGACCGATTACAGCATGAAGAGCGAAAACAATAAGCTTTTCTGTGAGAAATGTCATCATGAATATCATGTTGATGAGTATAGTAGACTTAATGAATTAACGGGTCAAACAATCTTTAACTTCATTCCTGATTGGTTTGAATGGCAAAGAGAAGAAGTAAGAAAAGAAATTGAAAATAAATTGTATGGTTCTACTATTGAAGTGCACATAGATTCCTTACCAAACAGTACTGGATATTATAGATTAGGCGTTGGAAAGCTCACTCATAATGAGAACGGTTTTCTTTTAGAGGCCACTTTACAAGGTGAAAAATTTGAAGTTTATAAACCGGTTCTAAGTAATTATGGAGTTCATATTGAATTTGATTATTTCGGTAAAGGTGATTGCTTGAGTTTTTCAACTAATGACGATACTTATTATTTATATCCGCTTGATCAAAAATTATCAGTCACTAAGTATCATTTCGCGGTTGAAGAATTATATAAATTAGCAAATAAAAAATCTACTCTCAACGAGTAGATTCTTTTTTTAGTAGTATGCAATGTGTCCTTGGCATCTTGTTTCAGTACCAGCCTGATAAAACCCATCTTTTCTTAAGATTATTTGACCGTTACCAAAACCGCCAATTCTTTTTTCAATCGAGATATCATGTCCGCAGCTTTTTAAAAACTCAATCACTGATTCATTGAAAGACGGTTCTAAAGCAACTGTCTTTTTTTCATCCCATCTAAATCTTGGCGCATCCAGTGCAGCTTGTGGATCCATATTAAAATCAATCATGTTCATTAAGACTTGAAGATGTCCTTGAGGTTGCATAAATCCTCCCATGACACCAAATGGACCAACTGGAAGATTATCTTTCATTAAAAAGCCAGGTATTATCGTGTGATAAGTTCTTTTGTTTGGCATTAAGCAATTATCATGGTTTTCATCAAGTGAGAAAGTATGTCCTCTATTTTGCATTGATATTCCAGTGTCATCAATTACTATTCCACTACCAAAGCCCATATAATTACTTTGGATGAAGGATACCATATTACCTTCACTATCTGCAGTAGCTAAATACACGGTTCCACTGCTTTTATAATCTATAGGATCGTGAACTAATGCTTTATCAGTAATGTCTTTTCTTCTTCTTTTAGCGTAATCTTCACTTAAGAGGTATTTTGGATTCATCTTCATAAATAAAGGATCTGTAACATACTTTAAAGTATCGGAGAAAGCAATTTTGATTGCTTCAATTTGTTTGTGGAATGTTTTTGGATCATTATAATCAAAAGAATCGGTCTTTAATAAGTTTAGTGCCATAAGTGCGGTGATGCCTTGTCCATTAGGTGGAATTTCTAAAACATCATAGCCTTTATAATTAACGGATATTGGTTCGACAAATTCTACATCATAGTTTGCCAAATCTTCTCTATCAATAAAACCATTATGCTTTTTCATAAAAGAATCAATTTTTTCAGCTAAATAACCTTTATAAAAACTATCACTATTGGTGTAACCTATCTCTTCAAGAGTCTTAGCAATCAACTCGTTCTTAAAAATATCTCCGGCATGATAAAAATCATTGCCATTTTTAAATACTTCAAAGAAATGTTTAAACTCATCACCTTTATTTTGTTCTTCATAGAGTTTAATAGCTCTTTCAAAGTAAGAACCAACATTATGACCGATAGAATATCCTTCTCTAGCCAGTTTTATTGCTGGAGTAAGAACCTCAATTAAGCTTAAATTACCAAATCTTTCAATTAGCCTAGCCCAGGCTTTTGGAGTGCCAGGAACAGTTATAGGTACAACGCCAAATTTAGGCATTGTTTCGTGTTTTAAATTTTTAACTTTTTCTATTGAAATATTTCTCGAACTCCGCCCTGAACCATTTAAACCGTAAATCTTATTCTTGAAATAGACGATGGCAAAAGCATCGCTGCCAATACCGTTGCTGCAAGGTTCTACTACAGTCAAACAAGCAGCAGTAGCTACTGCTGCATCAACAGCATTGCCACCTTTTTTGAGAATTTCCAACCCGGCTTGAGCCGCTAATCCTTCTGAAGTGGCAACAACTCCATTTTTTGCATAAACGGTTTGTTTAATACTTGAGAAATTATTCATATTTATAACCTTTCAAAATGGTTTTTACTTTTTAAAGAACGGTAAATCATCAATGTTATAAGCATCAACTAGCGGTCTTTTGTTTCTTTCAAAGAAAATATGTAACTCATTATTATGAACAATAATTAATTGTAAAACAACATTAAAGCCCATAAAAATTGTTCTTAGTAAAAAGAATGTATCTACTGTCCTATCAATCGCTACTGGATCTGGTCCAAAGAAATTAGTTATTAGATTTAAAATAAAGGGTTGGTATAGTGAAAAGAATACAAAACCAAAAATTGCAAACCACATAAAACTTCTTTCATTTAGTTTGTAAGTTTTATTTTGCAAAACTACACCAAAAGCAATCAACACCGTTACAAAAGAACCTAAGAATGATATTATTCCAAGTAAAGAAAAGTTTCTTCCAGCAAGTTGATATAACATAAAAAAGCCAAATAAACTTATAATTGTCATAATATGATATCCAGTTATCATTTTCGATTCTCGGTAAAAGATAAGACTGATAATATTAAAAGTTATAAAGGCAAAGAACATCAATATATAATGATATTCTCCAATATTATATTGAGTCAAAATAGTAGTTGCAATTCCTGCAGCCGCAACTATAATCCAAACTAAAATTTTTCTAATCATAAAAAATCACCTCGTCATTATAAAATAATAACATAAAATATCATGTTTTTCTATAATAATCAGTTTCTACTGTGATAAAATAACTCTTGGGTGATGAATATGTATGATAAACTAATTAATTTGATTGAAAAAACAGAAAAACCACTAACTAAATATGATTTTATTGATGCTTATAAGAAACTAGGAATAAGAAGTGACTCTTTTTTAGAAGTTCATTCATCAATATCAAGTTTTGGTTATATTGTAAATAAAGAATATGATATTTGTGATAGTTTGATAGAAACT
>CAZMMT010000048.1:0-7390 GCA_964567465.1 uncultured Candidatus Izemoplasmatales bacterium
TCTGACTACGCTCCAAAAGTTTTGGAAATGGGATTTTCATTACCTTTATTAATTGCCCAAGGAGCTGCGTTGATTGCCTTTGTTCCAATAGGTATTATAGCTACAAAAATTGGTAGAAGAAAAACAATTTTAATTGGAATCGTTCTACTTACTTTATGTTTTGGTTCGGTATATTTCCTTACACCAGATACAGCATTTATAATGTATGTAATCTTTGGATTAACCGGAATTGGTTGGGCAACGATCAATGTTAACTCATATCCAATGGTTGTAGAGTTAGCAAAGGGATCAAATGTTGGTAAGTATACTGGATATTATTATACTTTCTCGATGGCTGCTCAAATACTGACACCAATACTTTCTGGTATTTTAATGGATGCTTTAGGTAGAAAAGCCTTATTCCCATATGCTGCACTTTTCGTAGGCCTTGCATTTATTACGATGTTCTTTGTAAAACATGGTGATGCAAAAGTAATAAAAAAAGCTTCCGTAATTGAAAACTTTGATGTAGATATGGATTAATTAAATCAATAAAAAAACGCTCTTTTCTATTAACAGAAAAGGGCGTTATTTTTTTTCATCAGGTCTAAAAAATTCAAAAACAGCGTTATGATAATATTTTTTAACCATATCAAATTCTAATTTATTTCTTGCTGTATAGCCTAAAACAATTAAACCTTTACTATAAGCTTTACGTGCAAATTTGTTTGGCAAATCTTTTAAACCATAATTAATAAAGTCAGGTTTTGTTAATGGATTCAGCAGCATTCTCTTAAGAATAAACTTGGTTACTTTAGATATTGTGTCATCATCAGTAAAATATTCAGCCAACTGACCCCTTATGATATCGGGATAGTTCTTTTTAAACCAATTAACAATTTTGGGATTAAAGGATTGGATTGCATATTTTCCCGTGTATCCTTTGAGAATAACCATTGCTTCTTCACATAATCTAGTGTAGTCACCCTTAGGTTTGAACTCAATTAAAAGCGGTACTTTTCCTTCTACTAAAGCTAAAACATCTGATAGAAGCGGAATTTTTTCGTTTGTATTAAGTAAGTGCAATTTTTTTATTTGTTCGTAAGTTACTTCGCTTAACTTCAAGTCTTTCTTACAGATTCTATCGAGATTATCATCATGAAAAACCACTACATTTCCATCTTTTAACACATGGATGTCTAACTCAATTGCGTAACCATAATCAATTGCTTTTTTAAAGGCTAACAATGAATTCTCAGGTATTGATTTGTCTAGTGAGTGAAAACCTCTATGGGCGATAAAACCAGTTTTTATCCATTCGAGATCTTTCATATAAAAGCCTCCTCTTGAATAATATTATATCACGCTAGTATAAAAGTACAAACCGAAAATTTATTATTGAAGCTTTTTCTCAAGGTGTGTCATTTTGCTATTCTTATTTTTAAAGTTTTTATGATATAATTAGAAAGAAGAGGTGATGACATGGATAATTTTGTTTTCAATAGCCCTACTAAATTTGTGTTTGGGAAAGAAACAGAAAACCAAGTTGGGGATTTATTAAAATCTTATAACGCTAAAAAAGTATTAATTCATTATGGGACAGGGTCAATTAAAAGATCCGGACTATTTGATCGAGTAGTAGAATCAATTGAGGCACAAAATATAGATTATGTTGAGTTAGGCGGAGTAGTGCCAAACCCTAGAGATACATTAGTTTATGAAGGTATTGAGTTGTGTAAAAAAGAAAAAGTAGATTTCATCCTAGCAGTAGGCGGAGGATCAGTTATTGATTCAGCTAAAGCTATTGCTGCAGGAGCATTATATGATGGTGATTTTTGGGATTTTTGGGATCGAAAAGTAGAAATAACAGAAGCACTTAAAGTTGGTGTTATATTAACGATTCCAGCCGCTGGTAGCGAAGGATCAAACTCATCTGTTATAACTAAAACTGACGGAATGTTAAAAAGAGGATTAAACTGTGAAATCTATCGTCCAACTTTTGCGATAATTAATCCGGAATTAACATATACTTTACCGGCTTATCAAACAGCTGCGGGTATTGTTGATATGATGAGCCATATCTTAGAAAGATACTTAACAAAATCAAAAAATGTTATTCTAGTTGATAGATTATCTGAAGGTACTCTAGTATCAATTATCGAAGCTGCAAGAGTTGTTATGAAAGAACCAACAAACTATGAAGCAAGAGCTACAATTTGTTGGGCAAGTACAATTGCTCATAATGGCTTTTTAGGAGTGGGTAGAATTAGCGACTGGGCTACTCATAGATTAGAACATGAATTAAGCGCTCTTTATGATGTAACACATGGTGCTGGCCTTGCGGTAATGTTCCCTGCTTATATGCGCTATACTATTATGGAAGATATCCAAAGATATCGTCGTTTTGCGATTAAAGTTTTCGGTGTCAAAGACAATAAACATAAACCTTTGAAAGTAGCTACTGCAGGAATCAATGCTCTTGAGTCTTTCTTTAAAGAGATTGGAATGCCAACTAGTTTTAAAGAAATTGGCGCAAATGAAGAAGACATTCCTAAGTTAGTTGAAAAGTTAAGAATTAACGTAGGCGAAAGAGTGGGAAACTTCAAAAGTTTAACAATGGAAGATGCGGAAAATATCTATCATATCGCTTGCAAATAAAAAGACATAAAAGGCTAAATTTAGCCTTTTTTCTTTTGCGGATTAAAGACATAAAAAAATTCTTAAAAAAGTTTATGAAAACGCTTGCGCTTGTGATAAAATATACTTAGTGAGGTGAAAGAATGAATATTGGATGTGTAAAAGAAATTAAAAAACTTGAATTTCGCGTTGGTTTGACACCTGGAAGTGTCAACGAATATGTTAGACATGGACATAAAGTTTTTATTGAAACTAACGCTGGATTAAACTCTGGTTTTCCAGATGAAGAGTATGTAAAAGTAGGAGCTCAAATCTTACAAACAGCTAAAGAAGTTTGGGAAAAATCAGACATGATTGTAAAAGTAAAAGAACCGCTAGCTGATGAGTATCAATACTTCCGTGAAGGACTAGTTCTTTATACTTATTTACATTTAGCAGCTGATCAAGCATTAACTGATGCTTTGTTAGCTAAAAAGGTAAAAGCAGTGGCTTATGAAACCATAATTTTAGAAGACGGATCATTGCCATGTTTAAAACCTATGAGTTCAGTTGCCGGTAGATTAGGTGTTATCGAAGGCGCAAAACATTTAGAAAAAGTTATGGGTGGATCTGGAATTCTAATCTCTGGTGTTCCTGGAACAAAACGTGCTAATGTAGCTATTATTGGAGCTGGAGTAGTTGGCGAAAGCGCTCTAAAAATGGCTGTTGGTTTAGGAGCGAATGTTACAGTATTGGATATCAACATCGATAAGTTAACTTATTTGGATGATATTTATGGTAATAGAATAACTACTCTTTATAGTAACTCACATAATATTGAAGAAGCTTGTAAAAATGCTGATTTAATTATTAGTGGTGTTTTACTTCCTGGAGCGAAAGCGCCTAAATTAATCAAAAGAGAATACTATAAAAACATGAGACCTGGTAGTGTTATCGTTGATATCGCGATAGACCAAGGTGGTTCTACTGAAGTTTCAAAGGCAACTTACCATGACAAACCTACATTTGTAGTTGATGGTATAGTACATTACTGTGTAGCTAATATGCCTGGCGCAGTTCCGCAAACTTCAACAGTAGCATTGAACAACTCAACTTTAAAGTATGGACTTTTAATAGCTGACAAAGGATTAGAAGAAGCAATGAAAATTTCTAAACCTTTAAAATACGGTATTAACACTTATGAAGGTAGATGTACTTGCCTAGGCGTTTGCCAAGCGTTTGATTTAAAATACGAAGCAATCTAATTAACTTAAACTGCCATTTAATGGCAGTTTTTTTATTTTCACTAAAAAAATGTGAAACCAGTTTTAATAATTCTAATATTTCTATTAAGTTTCATATTGTGATAAAATAGAGTTGAAAAATATATCTTAAGGAGACTGCTATGATTAAGAAAATTTCACTAGTGATTTTAGTTAGTTTGATGTCTTTGTCAATTTTTGCTTGTGGTAAAACAACCACAGATCAAACAACAAATCAAACAACAAATCAAACTACACAAATTACTACAGAAGAAAATATTGAATTGCTTCAACAAGATCCAACTGCAGAAAGCGGTTATCTTACAAACAATGTTCAAGACGGTACGATATTACATGCATGGAACTGGTCTATGGCTACAATCGAAAGCCAATTAGAAGAAATTGCGATTGCTGGTTTTTCAACAATTCAGATTTCTCCGTTGCAACCCCAAAAAGACTTTTTTGGAATCGGTGTTTGGTCATCGCAATGGTGGAAGTTATATCAACCACTTGGTTTTTCAATTGCGACTGAAAATCATTCACTAGGAACCAAAGATGATTTAATATCCTTAACTACAGCCGCAGATGCATATGGAATAAAAATTATTGTCGATGTTGTAGCTAATCATTTAGCAGGCGGAGACAATGACTCACTTAATCTTGATGTTAGAGATTATGAAGTAGATATTTATGATATGGGTTTAATTAGAACTGGTAATGGTTACGCTTCAGATTCATCAATAGTTTCTGTGACTAGAGGTGCTTTGGGAGGCTTTCCAGATCTTCAGACAGAATCAGAAATCGTTCAACAAAGAGTGCTTGATTTATTAAAAGAATATGTTGATGCCGGAGTTGACGGCTTTAGATTTGATGCGGCTAAGCATATTGAAACTCCTGAAGATGGTGCTTGGGCAAGTGATTTTTGGCCAACTGTAATCAATGGAGTTAAAGAATACGCAGAAGGTCTAGGAAGAGATGATTTATACTTCTATGGCGAAATCTTGAATACAGCGGGATTTGACAGATCATTCAGTGACTATACCGAATATATGTCTGTAACCGCAAGCAATCAAGGTGATGTGGTAAGAACTGCAGTAATAACAAAAAATGGAACGAGCATCGTTAACGCTGCTTATCTTTCTGGTGTTCCTGCTTCAAAAACAGTTCTTTGGGCTGAATCTCATGATACTTATGCCAACGATAGTGGTTTAACAAAAAATACTCCGGATTCGTATATAACAAAAACTTATGCAATCCAAGCCTCAAGAAAAGATGCGACTACTCTTTATTTTGCTCGACCTAATGATAATACTTTCATGGGGATGATTGGATCATATCTTTTCCAATCAGTAGAAGTATCTTCAGTCAATCGTTTCCATAATTATTTTGTTGGAACGGATGAACTGCAATCAAGCCAAAACGGTTTCTATCTAAATGAAAGATTTAATGATGAGATAAATGGCGTTATAATAGTTGATTTAAATGGGACAGGAAATGTTGATGATTTAACTGTGGTGAACCTTCCTGATGGAAATTATTTAGATCATGTTAGTCAAAACACTTTTACAGTTATAGATGGTAAAATATCTGGACAAATGTCTGAAAGCGGAGTTGCGGTTATTTATAATAATCCTTATGAACCAAAGCCAGCTTTATTTGTGTCTAATGATGGACTAAGAGGATCTTTCACTGATACATTATCAATATCAGTATTTTCTTATAATACAACCGAAAGTTATTATTCAATTAATGGTGGAGAAAAAGTATCTTTTACTGGAAATACAACTATTGAGTTATCTCATCCTGAAGATAACGCTACAGTTACATTAGATTTTGAAATCTACTATAATGATTATAAGATTGAAAGACAGTATACATATATTAAAAGTAATGTCGTTATCGAAGAAGTTGTAATAAATAATCTTGATACTCAAGTTCTAGAAGGAATGAAAATTGTTGCTTGGACCTGGGAAGAGGGTGAAAGCGGTAAGTGGACTGAAGGAACATTGGTTGGAGATACCTTTACTTTTGATCTGGATAGCGAAGATTACTTCTTATTAGTGCTTTTTGAAGAAAGCGTTACTACATACGATTGGTCTATAAAAATAGCGCAGACAGCTGATTTTGAGATTCCAGCCGATGGTATTTTTGATGGAAGCACCTTGACTTGGAATTAAATAACAAAACAATTAAAAGACGATTTTTAAAAAGAAAATCGTCTTTTTTTATGTGTGAATTGTGATAGGTTACTGAGTATTCCATCACAATAATAAACAATCGTTTAAAAATAAAAAGTTTCATTATATAATGAAACCAAGGAGTACTGATATGAAATATTTGGTAACTGGTGCCACAGGGCATATAGGAAATGTTTTAGTTAGAAAACTTTATAAACTGGGTCATGAAGTGCATGCTTTAGTTATGCAAAACGATGATATTTCAATTATTGAACCGTTTGTGACTGTAATTTATGGCGATATAACCGATAAAAATCGGTTATTTGAGGTTGTTAAAGGTTATGATGCGGTCTTTCATTTAGCGGGCATGGTTGAAATTGGATTTGGGAAGAAAAAATTGCTGTATAAAGTAAATGTTGAAGGCACTAAAAATCTTCTTGAAGCTTGCCAAACAAATAAAATTAAGCGTTTGATCTATACTTCGAGCGTACATGCAATAGAAGAAAAGAAGAATAATCAACTCATCGAAGAACCTGTAGAGTTTAATCCCAAAAAAGTTAAGGGGCATTATGCAAAAACAAAAGCAATTGCGACAGATATCATATTGAATCAAACTTCAACCGATTTAGAAACAGTAGTTGTCTATCCTTCGGGAATAATTGGCCCTTATGATTACAAACTATCAAATTTCGGACAAGTTTTTACAGATTATTTATTAGGAAGACTAACAGCTTATTTAAAAGGCGGATACAATTTCGTCGATGTTAGAGATGTCGCAGACGGAATCATTAGCGCTGCTATTAAAGGGAAAGATAAGGAAGGATATATTTTATCAGGTCACTCAATTAAGATTAAAGAACTTCTTGATTATATAGCGGAATATACAAATAGAAAGAAAGTTAAAACAAAGCTGGCTTATTGGTTTATTTTATCAATGAGTTATTTTGCGGAGTTTATATTTATGATAATGAGAAGAAGGCCTTTGTTTACTCATTATTCAATATCAGTGTTAAATTCAAATCACAATTTTTCTAATGAAAAAGCCAAAAGAGAATTGGATTTTAAAACTAGAGATATTTATACTTCAATTAAAGATACAATTGATTTTGCGTCTCAACATTATCTAGTAAAAGTAGGCAATAAATATCGAAAAAAAATTATCAATTAAATATCATTAAAAAATAAATTTAACAAACTCAGATTTTTTATAAATAAAGCTTCTTAATTTTCGTTTACATTAAGCAGCTTTTTTTGTATAATATCTCTAGTTTTATAGGGATTTATCCCTGAAAGGATTTTTTATATGAAGAGCAACTTTGTATTAGCAGACGTATTTAATGACAACATGGTTTTTCA
>CAZMMT010000049.1:0-7302 GCA_964567465.1 uncultured Candidatus Izemoplasmatales bacterium
TGTTTGCTTTTTCAAAATGAGCAGTTAAAGGCTTATTAACTAAATTAGCTCTTTTATCCATAAAACCTAATTGAACTGAACTATATCCGTCAGTTTCAACAGTTTTCTTTTGCAATACAACATTCGGTTCCACCGAAATTACTGTAACAGGAATCATTTTTCCGTTTTCATCAAATACTTGAGTCATTCCTACTTTTCTTCCTAAGATACCTTTTGCCATGAGTACACCTCCTATTTAATATTTTTTACTTCAAGACGATATCTACACCAGATGGTAAATCTAAGTGCATTAATGAATCAATTGTTTTAGGCGTAGGGTTCACGATATCAATTAATCTCTTGTGAGTTCTTCTTTCGAATTGTTCACGTGAATCCTTGTTAACATGTGGGCTTCTTAAAATTGTGAAAATTTCTTTTTCAGTAGGTAGTGGGATTGGCCCGCTTACCTTAGCCCCAGTTTTCTTCGCTGTTTCAACGATTCTTTTTGCTGATTGATCTAATAATCTGTGATCATAAGATTTCAATCTAATTCTAATTACTTGATTTGTAGCCATTTAAGCTCCTCCTTTGCATATAACTTAGCTTATATACAGGCTCATTGTAAATTCCCTAACCTCCGACAAAACCATCATAACAACGGCTATGTGTGTGTCAGCAACCTTACAAATCTCTGCCTTCCTATTTTCCATAGGCTTTAATATGATATCAAATTTCTAAAATTAATGCAAGGATTTTTTTCTAGAATCGTTTATTTTGCCTAAGATTCAAGAAAAAACCCTTATTTTCAATATATATGTAAAAAATTTTTAAATAAATAGATTTTTTTTATTCTTGTAGTGTTTTCTCCACAAAGTGTTATTTGTCTCTTAACTGATTTTTATATACAAAATTATCAATCTAATGCATATCAACTTTAATATGAATTTACTTTTTTTCTTTAGTCTTATTGTGATAATCTTTTTGAGAATATATAATTAAATCAACTAAAAAATCATTATATAAAAAAATCTATTGGAGGTCACATGAAAAGCAAATCTCTATTTTTGCTTGGTTTTATTATTACTTTTCTATTCGTTGCCTGTTCAGGCAATACAACAATTCAAAATTCAACAACGGCGACTACAGAATTACCAAACTCATCAGAAACCACATTGATTCCCACTTCTAATGAAACTACCTTAACTACATCTATCACTACTTATGAACCAACGACTGCTGAATCTATAACAACATCCTCTACTACAACTGAAGATATTACCACCACAGAAAGTTTAACCTATAATGTTTTTCTTGAAACAAATGGGGGAATACTGGATTCTTATACAATTGATAATTTACAAGAAAATGATGTTGTAACTTTACCTATTCCAACTAGAGAAGGATATATCTTCTGCGGATGGTATTTGAGCATAGATAGTGATATGCCTATTGAAGAAGCGACTATAACTAGTAGCGATATTACTTTTTATGCAGATTGGGCTAGCGAAGGATTATCTTATGAATTAATCAACGATGATACCGAATACGAAGTAAGTATTGGTGATGTTGAAAGTTTAACCTCAGTATCTATACCTAAATTTTATCAAGGGATAAAAGTAACAAGAATTGCCAATCAAGGCTTCGCATATGTTGAAATGATGAACGAAATAATTTTGCCTAACACGATTGTTGAGATTGGTAATGGAGCTTTTTTAAACGCTTACGATTTACAAAACCTTGTAATCCCAGCTAGTGTCGAAATCATTGGTAATACGGCTTTTAGAGGTTGTTATAGCTTAGAATTCTTTTCTGTTAGCGAAGTTTCTCCGTTCTTATCGTCAGTTGATGGTGTATTGTACAACGAAGATCAAAGCGTACTAATACGATATCCTCAAGCGAAAATAACTACTGAATTTATTATTCCTCTATCAGTAGTAATTGTTCGAGAAGATGCCTTTGGTAATAATCATTATTTGAGTTCTATCATAATAACTGAAAACGTAACAACTCTTAATGATCACGCATTCTATAACTGTACTGCTTTAACGTCTATGACAATCCCTGATAATGTGACAAGTGTTGGTATTTATCTTTTTAGGGAGTCCGCAATCCAAGAAGTCACTTTGGGTGCAGGTCTATCAGCAATAAGCTCATATATGTTTTATAATTGTTATCAACTTGAAACTATTATAATACCTGATAACATAAACAGTATTGGCTATGCAGCTTTTGATAGTTGCTCTAGTTTAACTAGCATTATTATTACTAGGCCATCAAGTTCCGGTTTGATCACAGGTGCTGTATTTATGTTTATTAACACAAATTTACAACTTAAAATATACTTTCCGGATCAAGGCACCCTTGATCTTTACAAGCTAGAAACTTATTGGAGTTCTTACAAAGAAAAGTTTGAAGTATATATTCCATAAAATCATCCTTTATAAACAACAAAAAAAGTGAAGATTGCTCTTCACTTTTTGTTATTCAAATATGAAAATTATAAACTTACGATATTTGAAGCTTGAGGACCTTTTTGTCCTTCAGTAATATCAAAACTTACTGCTTCGCCTTCTTCTAAAGTTTTGAATCCACTTTTTTGAATTTGAGAAAAATGTGCGAATACATCTTTACCGTCTTCTGTAGTGATAAATCCGAAACCTTTTTCAGCGTTGAACCATTTTACTTTACCAGTCATGTTTGTTACCTCCTATATTATTATTTCACTTCTACAAATTGCTTAATAATTATTGAGGTAACTAATGTAACTTCAAATAAAACTTATTAACATTTATATCGTGCTATTTACTATAATACGCTATTTTTGAAAAAATGCAAGGATTTTAATTTGTTTTTGAAAAATAATTTACATTTGCAAAATTTTCGACAAACTAGCCAAATCTGTTATCTCTAACCTTTTCATGAAAGTTGAAATTAACTTATCAAACTCTGAATGAGATATTACTGTGAAGCTCTTAGAAAGAATATCAATAAAATCTGATTTTGTTGTTTTGTTAACCATCAAATTTAAAGAAATATATCTTAACAAAATATACGTCCCACAAACAGCTAGGTATTGGTCATATACACTGAAATTATTTTGAAAAGGAAACTGTTTAAAGAATAAATCGTTAATTAACATTTTTTCGAAATATATTTCCTGATTTTCGATTACTTTATTAAAATGCTCTTTATTCCTTAAATAAACCTCTGTTACATCATGCACTAAGTAATTACTTCTTGATTCACTTAATTGTTCATCAAGTCTTTTATAACGTAAATAAAAAAAATCAAGTAATCCCCATAAAGTTTGATGGTTTTCATTTGCATCAAAATCCGGTACATCAAAAGAAAAATCTACTTGATCTAAACCGACATGAGAGTTTTCACCTATAGCTAATAAGTATTTACCTAGGTGGACTAGTCTTAAGTGTAGTGGATACTCTCTGTTGGTAAGTATTGAAAATATATTATCTCTAACCAATATATAAAGAGTTTTTCTTTCCACAGGAATTTCATCTTTTGGTCTATTCATCAAGAAAGTTAATTTTCTTTTTTCAAAACTTAATTTATTATTATTTTCAAATAATAGTTCAAGAGTTTTTTCACAGGAATTAGCACATGAAGCTTCATATGCTAAATCAATTCTCGGTCCTCTTGGATAATATCTACAAACCCATGGTAATACTTCTTCACCACAAGCTTCGTGTAGTAAGCAATACCCATCTTTTTTATGTAAAGGACAATCTCCATCATAGTTATGGACAATTTCTGCATATCTGTCTTTGGTTGGATTATGTAGTGGTCTAAAAGCTCTATCAATTTTTTCTTTAACAGTCGCTTTACAGTTTATTCCATGCAAAAGAAAATACTGTTCCATTGGAATCGTTACTTTCCATTCTTGGCAGCAACTGTCTCTGCAGTCTCCACCCTTGCATTGAAAGTCTTTGTAATAATCAGGGACTATAAATTCACCAACTATTTTTTCTTTGGCAAAACTTGTTTGTTTTATAGCCAAAATAACATCTCCTAATATAATTTTTCTAAGACATAATTATATCATTTTGTTAATTAAGCGCAAGATGTTTTTTTAAGCTATAAATATAATTTTAAAATCTGCTCTCCATCATTTAATCCTGTATCAGTAAAACCGTAATTAATATAGAAATTATATGGTTGTTCGCCTTCCATTTCACAGGAAGTATATAAGGTCTTAATATTGTCCTTAATACATTTGGCTTTTAGTAGATCAAGAGCCTTTTTCCCATAACCTTTTTGTTGATATTCTTTAGTAATCATAAAACGCCATAGAAAATAAGCTGGTAAATCTTCTTTAGGGATATCGTCATCCCATAAGGCTACCATTATAAAACCAATCGGTTTATCACCTAAATAAATTGCTCTTGGCCATGCTCTTTTCTTTTCTACATATGCTTGAGCCAAAGAAACCATGTTTGGTGCAACACATCTCTTTTGATAATCTGTTAAACTGTCATGAAGTTTGACGACCTCATCAAAGTTTTTCGCAGTAATCGTTTTTAATAAAACTTTAGACACAAATATCAATCCAATCTAATCTAAATGATTAATTAGTTAAAATTAATTACTAAAATCTACTTTAACCGCTTCTCTTTCCTTTTCATCATTAACAGTAAAATATTCAGAATGTTTAAAACCAAACATATTAGCTATTACATTTGATGGAAAAAGTTCTATTTTATTATTTAACTTCAATGCTGTATCATTATAAAACTGTCTACCAAAACTAATTTTATCTTCAGTTTCTTTTAACTGTGACATTAAATCTCTAAAATTATCGTTTGCTTTAAGTTCAGGATATCTTTCTTGAACCACAAGCAATCTGCTTATTGCTCCAGACACACCTTGTTCAGCCATTGAAGCTTCCGCAACACTTCCAGATTTTGATGCTTGAGCATATAGCCCTCTCGCTTTTGCGAACTCTTGAAAAATATCTTTTTCATGAGATGCATATCCTTTAACTGTTTCAACCAAATTAGGAATCAAATCAAATCGTCTTTTTAATTGTACATCAATTTGAGCCCAACTATTTTTAACTTTATTTCTCATAATTACAAGTTGATTATAAACCGATATAACATACCCAATAATCAACACCAATATTATAAGTGCAATTATACCTATAACACCGCCAACACTAATTAAAAACATAAATAATCCTCCTAAACTTTTTTTATTTTAACGGCTGCGTCCTCCGCCACCGCCACCACCAAAAGAACTTCCTCCGCTAAAACCACCCCCGGACCCTCTCGAGCTTGCCCTTGCGTTTCTAGCTTCTATTATTGTTGATCTAGCATTCATTTTTGCAACACTAAACGCTTGATTAAAACGATAATGATATCCCCAATACGGTCTACTTCCCCTATGATAATTTTTGACTAGAAAAGTGCTCTCTCCCTCATCGACATCTACCTCAGGCAATTTTACTGATAATTGACTCATAACCTGATCCGCTATACCTAGAACTGTAGCATAAACCAAGTAGTGTTCCCAAACTACTATCCCTGGAATCGGATAGTCTTCAAGATTGCCGAATGATATTAGAAAATTCTTAAATGCTTTCCACTTAGCAAACATCTCGTTTCCATTAACACTTCTTTTTTTGATTCCATATACATAAACAGAAATTAGAGTCATTACTGCTATCGATATTAATAGAGGAATAAAAATACTTATATTGTACAACGAGTACAATAGGATATTAACTAAAATAAAAAGAAACGGTATTGAGTTTGCAAAAAATGTAATTCTTTTTTTATTGCTTAAACCTACTTCAAAGTATTTTTTTGATTTCCCATCAAGCTTAGCTAATCTTACAAATCTTTTCAAAAAGTTTTGATAAGATATTGCTTTTGACTCGCTTACAGAACCATAATTTTCAATCTGTTTTGTTGTAACAAAATCTCCATTTCCAATAGTATTGAAAATATAACTTAAAAAATGGATCTCATAATCTTTTAAATCCTCATGTACCTTTTCTTTGTTATACACTAAATTAAAATCTGCAGAGCCACTCGACATATTAGACTCTAAATTCTCCAAAAATATATATTTTCTTCGAATCAAATCTAGTAAGGTCGCAGTGATTGTTTCATCGACAATTTTCTCCGTATAATATAGATAACTCAATGTCGCTGGTGTATCGTCATTAGGTAACTCCCGAAGAAAATCATTGTCAAAACTTGGGGTATATTCTTTATCATATTTAAAGTAAATAATCATACCAATCCCAATCATTAAGACAACTAGGCCAAAAGAAGAGTAGAGCATAATATTTGCTAGTTTAAATTGAAAATTATAAAAGTTTGCTAAATCTGACTCATAATCTAAAATGACAGATTTGTTAATAACTTCATTTATTACAATATTGTTTTGCCTAATATTCGGAAATAGATCATTTTCCATCAAAATACGAAATTCGGGAAATTCTCCGTCTTTAATGTCTGACATTTCCATTTCAATACGGTTATTTGAAACAATAGAAATTGTCCCATCTGTTAGACCATGACCCCAAGCATATAGGCGAGTTAAATCATAAGTGTTTTCTGGCAAAACAACATTTATCTCTGCATGTTTTACAGTTCCTTCAGCGTAAGTAAACATTCTCCAATTCAACTCAGATATATCGTTATATTTAGTAACTGCTCCATTTATAGTATATTCATAAATAAAGGTTACATCGCCAGACATTCTTCCAGCTAAAAGTGTATTGACAAAAATTGATTCACAAGAAGGAATGTTGGGTTCGCATACAACAGGCTTACCTAATTCATCTAAATCGCCTTCCCATGAGTATCCCACTCTTATATTCTCGCTTCGATCTATATTATTTTTATAGTACTTAACTGTAACATTTGTTGTATCTAAAAATGCTTCGTTATTATTATCGATATATAGAGGATAATCTTTTGCATACTTATTTAAAACAATATCACGAAATCTGACAGTCATGATTTCTTGATAATTCATGTTCCACTCTTCAACAACAGTCATATCACCAAATTCATCAATTGTAATATTTGCAATATATGAATCTATAGAAACATCTGAATTATCAAAGTTGATAACTCCTATGTATATTAAAAAGAATGGTATTACAAATAAAAAACCAATTATCTTTTTCACTATCATCATCCTCTCTATACTACATAATTGTATATTTAATATAACATTTTTTTGTTGATATATCTATATTTGATAAAATAAAAAAAGATTTGATAAAATTATCAAATCAATATTTTTGTATGTCTAATATTTAGGGATCTAATACAATTTTAGCACGTATAA
>CAZMMT010000050.1:0-6916 GCA_964567465.1 uncultured Candidatus Izemoplasmatales bacterium
ACTTCCTATAATGTATATTATGTTAACTAAATATATAGCGCTAAACCTCGCGATATAAATAACCAATGTGGAAACTGTTAAAACTACTTATCTCTTAAACCCTGTAAAAATGGGCATTAAAAAATCGAGGGATTTAAACCCCCTCGAAAAACGTACCGACAAACACGATTAAATTTGATTTTTCATATCTCAGTTTATTAACTCTTGTGATATAATACATTTAGCAAGAGGTGATATGATATGAAAAAAATATATATGATTTTCACTGGTGGTACAATCTCCATGAAAATCGATGATGTCTCACACACAGTTAAACCAGCTCTCTCAGCTAAAGAAATTATGCAATCATTACTCCACTCTGAACTATATCATGAGTTAGAGGTCATAGAGTTTTCTGAAATTCCATCACCATCAATGACTCCTGTTATGATGCTTGAAATGACTCTACTTATTAAAAGACTTATTGAATTTGAAGATCCAATTGGGTTTGTAATAATTCATGGAACAGATACTTTGGAAGAGACTGCATTCTTCATTGACTCATCAATTGATACTGATATTCCGATTGTTGTAACTGGTTCAATGAAGTCAAGTTCAGAACTTGGATTTGATGGAATCAATAATTTAGTATCTTCAATATTAGTTGCTAAGTCAACTAAATCACACGGACGTGGTGTACTAGTTGTGATGAACGATCAGATAAATGCTGCTAGTGAAGTTACTAAATCAAACACCCTTTCGTTAGATACTTTTAAATCTTTAGACTATGGTCCATTAGGTATTGTTGATAATAAAGAGGTCTTGTTCCACCGATCAGTCACCTCTGAACGAAAAAAACTCAATATTTCTACTATAGAACCTAATGTACATATCTTAAAAGCCTATTCAGGAAGCGATTCTTTGTTAATTGACTACTTATTAGATAATTTTGCTAAAGGTATTGTTATTGAAGCCCTAGGCAGAGGTAATCTACCACCAAAAATGATACCTGGCATCGAAAAAGCTCTTAAATTAGGCGTTCCTATCATAATAACTTCACGCTGTCCATCAGGTAGAACCCTTGATTCATACGGATATATTGGCGGTGGAAAATACCTTACTGATATGGGATGTATCATGGCTACTTCTTTAAACAGTCAAAAAGCAAGACTACTACTTATGCAAGCTTTAACCATATCTTCTGATTCAAACTTTTTAAGGGGATTATTCACGATTTAACTTTAAACCCTCATATAAACGAATATTTATATATAAAAAAAGAACCTTCTAGACCGATATTTAGCCAATAAATATCATTTGAAGGTTCTTTATATTTTTTTATGAATTCTCTTCTTTTTGTGATTTTTCTTCTAAAAGCTTGTTTAAATGATCAACTTCACTCTTATAACGCCTTGAAACAATTAAAACCACAACCCCATAAATTATTCCGACAATCACCATGATGATATAGATTAATGAAGCTGATCTAAAAAGATATGTTCCAAAAACATTTCTTAAAACTAACAAACCAGGAATCAATACTACATATCCGATGATAATATTTAAAAGACTATTTCCTTTTTCTAATCTAAACATAAAAATTGTTAATCCGACAATAAGCGATATTATTAATCCACCGAATTCAAGTCTTAGGAAAGGTAATCTAATTTGAGAGTTCCTATAAACTAACAAAGCTAAGAAAATCATTAAGATGTTAATAAGGAAAAAACTAACTAAAAAGTACTTAATATATTTTTTCATCTTATTCACCACCCAACTTTCTCTTTAACTCAGAAACATAATTTCTGGTAATCTTCATTTTCTCTCCATTTTTTAGCGTAGCTTCCATCCGGCCATTGATTGTGGATTTAAAAGATTTTATCTTTCTAGTATTAACAATCGTATTTTTATTTACCCTGATAAAAGGCGTCATTTTTAAACTCTCTTCTAATTGATAAAGTCTTTGATTAACCTCAAAGACTTTATCTTTTTCATATGCGAATGTTTTATTATCAACACTCTCAAAATAATAGATATTACTTAAAGTTAAAGCAACTTTTCTTTCATCCAATTTTCCGATTACAGTTGTTTCAAAATATAATAAAGACTTATAAATCTCCTTAACTGTTTCATCGTCCTTTGGACCCTTGATTAAAACTTCAATTTCTTTGTTGTCTTCAACTTTAATCTTCATAAACACTTACCTTTATCTTAGGATAATATATCCTTGATTTTTGCTAATTCGATATTAATCTTGTTTAAATTCTCAGTTCTGTCTGTTAAAACAACATTTACCTCATTTAGAATAGTAATCATTTCTTGAACACTTAAATCATCAGGGTTTTCCCTTAAATCTTTTAGTTTCAAGTATCCTTCGCCAGCATCCTCTAAGATATCTAGACGATATTCCTTAATTAAAGCAATTGATTCTAAAACTAAGTTTTTATCGGCTTCACTTAGTGAAACTTGTGTTTCACGCATTTCTCTTACTAATAATTTAACTTCAAGCACTAAACCTCTTGTGGAAAACTTCGTTGCTTGCAATTCATAATGTGTTAATAATAGACTGGTTTTAGCTTCAAAGAATGCAATTTCTTCTTCAGTGTAAGCTAAGTTAATTACCTCATCAAATCCTAAAGCTAAACTTAAACTTTCAACATCTTCAATACTTGAATCTTGATTGATATCTCCTAAGCTTTCAACTGATCTTTCAATCTCATTAAAAATATCCTTCTCAATTGCACAACCACTCAATAAACCTACTGTTAAAACAAACACAAAACCTAATAGAAATTTTTTCATATCTTTCATCTCCTTTATGGCCTCAATTATATTTGACAGCCTCTAAAAACTCAAGGAAACGAGGACTAAGATGCAAAAATCATTACTTAAGTTGCTTATTTTAACATCATAGCTAATGCATCTTTAATCAAATCATTAGTATCTTTTTCTGGATCTAGTCGTTTTAAAACCTTCTCAATTTCTTTGGTCTTATAACCTAAAGCAATTAAAGCCTCTTCAACTTCAACGATATTTTGTGAATGGATACTAACGTTATCAAATTCAATTTTTCCCTTTAAATCTAAAACGATTTGTTGAGATGCTTTAGGTCCAATACCAGGAAACTTTTGTAAATACTTTGCATCACCATCTTCAATAGCTTTAGTGATTGAACCTACTGTACCACTAGCTAGGATTGCTATTGCACTCTTAGGACCAATTCCGTTTACCGAAATAAGTTTAATAAACAAATCTCTTTGTTCACTCGACTTAAATCCATATAGAGCAAGCAAATCTTCACTAACCTTCTGATATATATAAACAACTACCTCAGTGTCAATAATAAAGTTATATGGATTAGGTGTAAGCAATTTAAACCCAATACCATTATTCTCTAAAGTCACGTAATTTGGCGTTATCTCAGTAATAATCCCCTTGATGTAGCTATACATAAAATCCATCTCCTTCATATTTTTTCAAATAAATACCATCACAATTAATACATAATATAAACAAATAATAAATATATTATATACAAAATAAAAACATATAAATATCAAATTGATTTTTGAAAATTTTTAATCAATGAAGTCGTACTCGTCCCCAGCTATAACAATTGTGTCGCCTTCTTTAGCGCCAGCTTCTCTCAATTTAGCATCTAATCCAGCTTTTCTTAACTTTGTTAAAAAGATTGTTACGGCTTCATCACTCATAAAATTAGACTTATTTAGTAAATTTTCAACTAATTTACCGCTAACTTCAAACTTTGAATCACTTGTTTTTTCAATAATTATTTCGCTATCAAGGTCTTTAAATGTATATTCTACATATTCATCAATAACAACCTCATCTTTATAAAAGAATGGTGTTTCTTCCAACAATTGACCTACTCGATACACTAACTTATCTAAATTATCATTAGTCATTGCACTGATAGGAATAATCAATGTATCCTCATCAAAATGCTTTTTAAACGCTTCTAAACGCTCTTTAGCGTGATCAGTATCCATTTTACTAGCAACGATAACCTGAGGTCTATCTAAAAGCCTTGGATTATATTCTTCTAGTTCTTTATTAATAACTATGTAATCATTATAAGGATCTCTTAAAGACTCCTCACTCATATCAACCATATGAATTAAAACTCTTGTTCTTTCAATATGTTTTAAAAATTGAATTCCCAAACCTTGTCCTTGTGACGCGCCTTCAATTAATCCTGGCATATCAGCTAATACAAACGGTTTTACACTAAACCTGCTCACTACTCCTAAATTAGGTACTAAGGTCGTAAAAGGATAATCAGCTATTTTCGGTCTTGAATTAGAAAGAATTGTAATCAAGGTTGACTTACCAACAGAAGGAAACCCGACAATACCGACATCCGCTAAAAGCTTAAGTTCGATATGTAAGTTTAGTTCTACCCCTTGTTCACCGTTTTCTTGAATCCTTGGAGCTTTATTCTTCGAAGTCGCATAAGTTGCATTACCTCTACCACCATTACCGCCTCTAGCAATTACTTCACTTTGGCCATGAGTTACTAAATCTGCAATTACCAAATTGGTTTCTGCTTCATAAATCGTCGTTCCTAACGGTACTTTAATAATTACATCTTCTGCGTCTTTACCACGCATATTCTTAGTTTTACCATTTTCTCCTGATTTTGCGAAAACATGTTTTTGAAACTTCAAATCCATTAAAGTTGACATACCTTCATCAGCTTCAAAAATAACAGAACCACCTTTACCACCATCACCACCGTTTGGTCCACCAAGCGGTACATGTTTCTCTCTTCTAAAAGAAACAATTCCATCGCCGCCCTTACCGGACCTAACGACAATATTTACTTCATCTATAAACATAAAAAAACCTCATTTCTTCTTCCTTAAACTAACTTTTCATAAGCCAATCGATTGATTGACGCTAAATAACCTCTAAATTCAAAACTTAAACCTTTAAGCATCTTTTGCATCTTGATATTATCAGGATGCGTATCGATTTTTAAAGAATCATAACCTTCATTTAAAACCTTCTTATAAGCAAAATTAACCATTTCCTTACCAAAGCCTTTGCCTTGATATGTAGGATCAATTAAAATTCTGTGTATTACTAAAGCATTTTTACCATTCCAAACAACTTCTTTATAAGCAATATCATTCTCTTTAAGAATCGAACAAGAACCGACTATCTTATCTGCTTCAACTAAAACAAAAAGACCGCCTTTGTCTAAATCAGAACGAAAATTATCAATATTAGGATAATCTCCAACCCATTGATTAAGACCCTTACTTACCATATCGCTTCTTACTACCTTAGCTAAACTAGCAATGACTTCTAAGTCATTATATATTGCTTCTCTAATCAATTCTTTTAAATCCGTCCTTTGCATAAACTATACTATAAATAAAACTAATTTCATACTTTGCTTCATACAGTTTCTTAAAACTTGCTATAAAACCATCAAAATCCTTCTTTAGAACAAGATTAAGCGTTGATCCACCAAAACCTCCACCAATCATTCTCGAACCCAATGCGCCCGATTTTACAGCCATTTCCACTAACTCATCCAAAACCGCTGTTGAGACTTCATAATCATTCTTTAAAGAATAATGAGCTTCCGTTAAAAGCGAACCTAATCCTTTGAAATCTTTCTTCAAAATCATTTCTTTAGCTAACTTGACTCTGTTGTTTTCTTTCACAACATGCCTTAATCTTTTTCTTAATACTTCATCTTTAAGAACTTCTTGCACTTCATCCAAATCATTAACAGAAATATCCGCTAAATACTCATAAGCAAAACTTTCATTTATAAGCCTTAATGCTTCCTTAGTTTCTGCTTGACGATCGTTATACTTAGAATCTTTTAATTTTCTTGTTGTATTGGAATTAATTAACACAAAATAAAAATCTTCAAAATCAAGCGGTAAGTATTCAAAATCTAAAGTCTTTGAATCTAGCATAATCGCACTATTTTCCTTGCCAAAAGCAATTACGAACTGATCCATGATTCCACACTTAACTCCTAAGAAGTTATTTTCAACTGATTTAGCCATTTTAACGATATCGATTTTTCCATATCCATAACTAAACTCTTCATTAAAAATACTTAATAACAAAACCGTTAAAGCAGCACTAGAACTTAATCCTCCACCAACTGGTAAGTTGCTGGAAAGCACTATATCTAAACCATTAGTAATATCTTTACCTTTACTCTTTATTTCTTTTATTACTCCTAATAAGTAATCTCCGAAGTTTTTCTTTAACTCATAATCAATATCACTAAGATCAACCTCAATTATTCCTAAAATGGAGAAATTCTCGGAATATATCCTAATTACTTTTAAATCATTTCTTCCAACAGCCGCATATAAACCCTTATCAATACAAAAAGGCATTACTAAACCGCCGTTATAATCGGTGTGTTCACCGATAATATTTACTCTTCCTGGAGAAAAGTAAGTCTTATTAGAATAATGGTTATATTTTTCAAAAAAAAGGTTATTAACATGTTTTTTCATACTTTTCACCTCATATCATTAATATTATACTATAACTTAAGAACTTTTGCTTGAAACATAAATATTTTCATGCAAAAAAAAAGCCTAGTTCCTACTAGACTTTCATTGATATTATTCTACTGCGTAAACACTTGCTTGTTTTCTATCTCTACCGATTCTTTCGTACTTAACGATTCCATCGATCATAGCGAATAATGTGTCATCTTTACCGATTCCTACATTTTCTCCTGCGTGGATTTTAGTACCTCTTTGACGGTAAATGATTGATCCAGCTGTACAAAACTGACCATCAGATAGTTTAGCTCCTAATCTTCTACCGGCAGAATCACGACCATTTTTCGTGGACCCGGTACCTTTTTTCGAAGCCTCAAGTTCAAGTATATTTAGATTAAGTATCACTTAAAACACCTCCAAATTATTCT
>CAZMMT010000051.1:0-6867 GCA_964567465.1 uncultured Candidatus Izemoplasmatales bacterium
CACGAAGAAGTAATCCCACTAAAAGAACTTTATGAGATTTGTGAAAAAGTCAGAGAACTTACTTTAGTCGATAAATGGCGAGTCGGAAGAATTATCGCAAGACCTTATCTAGGAAATGAATCAGACGGTTTCAAAAGAACCACTAACCGTCATGACTATGCCCTTAGTCCAACTTCAAAAACCGTTTTAAACGCTCTTGAAGAATCAAAATTCGACGTAATCTCTGTCGGTAAAATCCGTGATATCTTCAATGGCTCAGGAATCACAGAACACTACTCTATTAAGTCAAACCATGACGGAATGAATAAAGTTATGGAATTAACTCAAAAAGACTTTACCGGGCTATTATTTGCTAATCTAGTTGATTTTGACGCTCTTTACGGACACCGTAGAGATTCAGAAGGCTATAAAATGGCAATGGAAGAATTCGATAAAGATTTAGGAGACTTAATCAAATTATTAAATAATGATGATCTTTTAATAATTACGGCTGATCATGGAAATGATCCGACCTTTGAAGGAACTGATCACACTAGGGAATATGTACCGCTATTCATCTATGCTCATGACTATAACGGCAAGTTCTTACCAGAAAGAGGATCTTTTGCGGATGTGGGAATGACCATCGCCGCTAACTTCAACATTAAAGGTACAGACATAGGTTGTAGTTTACTCAAAATGTTAGAATAAATTAATAGGACTAGCAAATTTGCTAGTCCTTAAATTTTATTTATTTGTTAATAAGCATCTGTCTTTTCTTTAAATCTTTTTCTAAAGTCTTAAATTCTTTCTTCTCCATTTTACTAATATTGTGATTTGTCTTCTTCACAATGGTTCTAATCTTACGATTATTCTTCGTTAAACGGACATAAGGCTTGTAAGTATTTAGTACCTTTTCGAATGATTGACTAAGATTCATAATATATTTCTTACTCTCATTAAGCGTTTGATTATACTCATTAGTTAAGTTCTCAATTTCGCTCTCATAAGAGAGTTGCTTATCTCTTTGTTGCTGCTGATAACGATTTTCAAGGATTAATAATTCCTCTTGTTTAGTTTGAATTTCGATTTCACGCTTTTCAGTAATAACGTCCTTAAATTTCTTAGCTTCATTGATGATTTCATTCTTTTTCTTAATCAATTCGTCTGATCTTTGTTGATACTCAAGATCGATAGCAGCGATTTCTTGTTCATAATCGTTGGTAGCGGTCTCTTTTTCTACCTGCATCAAATTAATGTTTTCAATCAATTTAGCTCGGTCTAAATCAGGTTGTTCAGTGAAATATACCTCTAAATAATTTTCCAACAAATCTTTAGTTTTAATGTCAAGCTCTGCCTCAGCCGCCTTTAACTTATATTGGTATCTGCTTTGCATTCTTTCCAAAGTTTGATAAAAAGTCGGTTCTAGCGGTTCAATCTTATTAGCTAAATAATTCTTAAAATACTCATATCTTTCCTTAGCATTGTTATAGACACTCTGCATTTCTTCAATTGTTTCATCCCTTAAACCAACAGCCTCAGTAAGCGCTTCTTCAAGATGATCATCCAAAGTCTTTAACCTTCTAAAAGCATCTTGAATAATCTGATTTTCTTCAGAAGTCATCTTAGCTTGAGCGATTAATGACTCATAACGTTCTTTTAACTTATGGAATTCTTTTTCAACAACCTTTTTGCTCTTTTGTTCAGTCAAGTTCTCAACTAAAAGAGTTTGTTGATAGATCTTAGCTTGATACTCATCCAATAAATCGCTCTGTCTTTTCTTGGTTAGCATTTCTTGATTAGAAATAATATCTTTATAATATACTCTTTCTTCCTCAACAGCCGTCATTATCGCTTGTACTCGAAGTTTTAATTCATCGTTAGCTAAATTAATTTGTTCTTGAGCAAAGCGCATTTGGTTCTCATACTTAGTTAAAATATAATTATCGTCAATCTTTGTTTCATCGCTAACTCGGTTAGCTTGCATTACCAAGAAACGTTTTTCATTTTCAAACATTGTTTTAAAATGGATAGCCGCAATATCATACTCTTTTAATGCTAATTTAATATCTGATAAAGATTCCACCAAATCGATGTTATGATTTTCACTATGTCGAACATGCTTAATTAAAATATCAGTAACAATATTTAAGTATCTCCGGTTAATATTATTAACCTTCATATCATGTTTTAAATAAGCATTAATCGCTTTATCAAGTTTAAAGATATTAAACTTATCAGCTTCCAAACGATTAAGCGATAAAGCGATATCAGCGCTCTTATCGACGAAATAACTCTGAACATCAAGAATCGTACTTATTAAGTCAATATCTTGAAGGTAAATCTGTCTTTCCACTTCATAAATCAATTTTGACTCAATTTCATTTATCTGTTGATTTAGCTTAAGAGTCTTAATATCATAGTTAACATTGATTTTGTGCTCTTTATTGATTTTTAGCGTTGATAAATAATTGACTTCATCTTTAACTATCTTCGTAGCTTTATCACCGATTATCTGCGCTAAGAATGGATCAACTTTTAAAATGTCCAAATATAACTTATAATATTTTTCCATTTGATAGACTAGTTTTCTTGATGATTTTTGATATTCCAAGAAAATAGTCTTTTTCATTTTCAAAAACTTTCTTGTCATTTTCCGAGCTTTTCTCTCGGTATCTGCTTTAACTTCCTTATACTTAATAGCCTTGTTATAAGTTCTAATTAAACTTCCCAAAGAACCTAAATTCTCATTTTTAGCAAAAACAATTTCTTCTTTTAATTTAAGTAAACTAGCCTCAACATGATCGAAGAAGCATGGATCGCCAACAAGTAAGTTACCTTTTCTTTGTAACATTTTCTTTAAAACTTTGTCATAAAGTTCTAAATATTCATTATGCAATATCAACTTAGTTTTTTCTTCTTGTTGCAAGAGATGATTCTTAAACACCTTAAATTGTGCTAGTTTATCATTAATAAGACCTTTAATTTCCGAAGAGTCTAAATTGGTCTCAACACTGAAAGTTAACTGATTATCTAAATAAGCAGTAGTTTCTTTCTCAAAGAAGTCATAAATCTTATTAAGTTGTGAGTTTTTTTGTTGCATCAAAAAGGCAATACGGTCATTCATTTCATAAATCTCACTATCAAGAGAAGTGAAAAAATCCATAACCTCAGCTTCATACTTTTGAATGACCTTTTCAAAAGTTTTGTTCTTATCAGATAAAAATCCGTATAACTCATCCAAATCAATAATATCTTTGGAATAATACATTTTAAAATCATTGAAAAAATCAAATGCTGATTGAATTAAAGCCTTATTCAAGTAGTCAAAATTCTCAACCTTTTCCTGAATACTCTTATATTCAAACTCTAAGATACTTTGATTTTGTGTCTGAACTTGTTTTTCAGTATTTTGAATAATATTTTGTCGATCGATAATCAAGGTTTCCTGATGGTAGAAGATGCTCTTCTTAATCTCAGTGACCTTATCTCTTAAATAAGTTAATGACTCCCTTGATTCCTCAAGATTATTAAGTGTAACCTGATGATGATTGCTAGCTTTACCAATTATGTCAGTTGAGAAACGCTCAAAAAGCGATAACTCTTCTTCAAAAGCTTTATCGACCTTTTCTTTGTATTCATTAAAATTCTCAAAACTTAATTTGGCTCTTTCGTCTGCCATAATTGCTCCTAAGCGTTAATTATTCGGTCTTGCTTATCCTTTGATTTCTGCTTTTCTTCTTTAATAATATCTCTAGATTCGATACTCTTTTGTAAGGTTTCACTATAGTTAAGTTGGAAAATGTTCAATAAATCTTTATGATAATTATTCAACCAATCAAAAGATTTAAATATTTTCCCATCATTCTCAATTACCAAACGGTTTGCGAACTGTTTATTGATGTAATCTTGGTATGTACCAAAATAATTTTCATTAATTAAGGTATATTGTTGTAAATACTCATTTTCAAGTTCTTGAACCTGTCGATATAACTTAATATAATCTTCAGGTAACCTTTTTTCAACAGCCCTAATTTCCTCAATTAATCCTGGCTTGTTCATTAACTTGTTGCCTTCAATTTCCGCAAACTTCTGCAGTAATTCTTGCTGTTTTGTCGCAAACAACTCTTTCTTTTGAACTTCTAAAGACTTTAAAATACTTTCCTTTTGAACTGGAAGACGATCAATCTTTTCTTCTAATAACGCAATCGTCTTAGTGATGTCAGCTTCACGTTTATAGTTTAAATCATATAAATATTTAACTTCTTGATTATATGAACTGCTTAAACTATTTCTGATTCCGCTTATCATATTCAAATACTTCTTGTATTGTTTAGTGAATTGTACTCGGTCTAAGAAGATTTCTTTATCAATCAACTTTAACATTTTGATTAACTGCTTATCATTCTTTTCAATAATTCGAATAATTTCGGCTTCAAGATAATCTAAATAATCATTATTAACATTCTTTTCTTTCAAGTATTCATCATTAATCTTTTTAACGCGAATCTTAAAAGCTTCATTTAAATTATTACTATTATCAATTAAAACGGAAATTTGTTTATTTCGCTTGTCTTTAATCTTTATTGCTTGGAAAGCCATTGAATCATACTCTTTATCAATGATTTTCTTGTTTTCCTGAGCCTGAATCTTACTATTAGCAATAAACTCAACATCATGCTCTAATATTTTATCCCTAACTTTAGTCATAGATTCAGCAATTTTTTTCTGATACGACTTAATAATTTCCAATGCTTCAATAATATACTTTTGCATTTTCTCATAGAAAACTTGAGTTTTACTCTTAGGTTTTAACTTAGTGAAAATATCATGAACGAGGAAATTAAACTTCTCTAGACTTTGATTATAAAACTGCGTTAAACTCTCAACTTCACTAGGAACTTGATATTTATATGCTTGGGTTAAAGACTTATTCTTCATATATGTCAGAAGAGAAGAAACTTCACTAGCATAACCTTGACTTTGAATAATCTTTGCTTGGTAATCAATATAATTATTTTCGTTATAGATCAATAATTGCTTATACTTGCTTAAATAATTTTCTGTCAATAAACTAAAATCATTCAAAATTTCTCTTGTTTCTTGCATATAAATACTTGCTGCTTGATAAGCAGAAGCAATCTTCTTATTTAACTGACGATCAATTTGCTCATGCAACATATTTCTTGCTTTTTCAACAATCGTTAAATAAGACATATTATTATTGGAATTACTCAAATAGCGTTTAAACGCAGCAGTAGAAGTGTTATTTGCATTTATTAAGCTTTGCATGTAATGAACGAACTCAACCACAGAGTTCGAACTCATAAAGTCTTTTTCATCTTCAATATTCTTTGCTTTTACAAACTTTTCGGCATAGAGGAAGTTTTTTTCTTTTACTTGATTGATTAATTCTAATTTAGCGATTTTATACATTATATAAGACATTTTATTTTGTTGATCGTAAAATGCCTCATATTGAGTAATCAACTTATCAAAACTAAGTTTATGAATTGCTTCCTCTTCCTTGCTTAGACTCAACATATATTGTAAATGCTCACCGGCTAGTTCTTTATTCTTATTAAGTTCTAGAACATCTCGATTAATATTCAGGAGATTGCTTGTGTAGTTAGTCTTTAGTTGAATTTCTTCGATATTCTTATTGTGCTGATACATAGCAAAAAATTCATCATTTTCTAATGATGCTAAATACTTCTGGTAATCACCTAAAATTTCTATATTTTCAATTTTCTTTCTAATATCCGCAACTTCTAATCTGTTTTTTGATTCTAGAGTTACAATTTGCAAAGATACATCATCAATCCTAGAAATTAATTTTGTTAAATTACTGGTTACTTCATTAATTCTAACCATCATGTTGATTTTATAATCCTCATAAGCCTTAGAAGTAGTAGTAACGAAATCAGTTTTAGAATCTAAGAAATCTTGATGGAAATCAATTAATCCATTTAACAATCTATCTAGCTCATCAAAACCTTGATTTAAATAAAAGGCAAAATTAGAGTAAGTGTCGATAGAATTCTGCAAGAAAGTAATTGGTAATGAATATGCAAGTTTTATCTCTTCACTACGTTTGAAAGAATCAATCTTAATCTTTTTGATTTCTTGTTGGTATTTCGTAATGGTAAATTTAGTTAAAGTAGAGTTTCTATGAAGTAAGTACTCTGCTTTCTTCTCAATAATTTCCTTTTGCAAGATGTATTTTTTCAAATTATTAGAGTCGTTTTTATCATGAGCTTCAATTATTAACTCATATACTCTTTTTAAAGACTCTTCTAAATCAGTCTTAACTTTTGCTTCAAAAGCTATTTTCGACTTATTTAATTCTCTGATTTGATTAACATATTTATGAATCATTTGTTGATTCAATTCTGAATGCGGTTGCTGTTTATTTTTTGATATCTTCTTAATAGATTCTCTTTGGATTTCTAAATTATTTGAGTTTTCTTTAAACAAAGAGATAATATTAATTTGCGTCTCACGCAAATGTTCTAAGGATTTTAGGACAGTCTGATTAAGCTCTTGAGAGTCATTAATATTGGTTTCTTTTAAAGAATCATTCAAAGAATCTAATGCATTTTTAGCCTTTTCCATGGTGTCAAGCAAGTTATTAGCTAAGAAAGTATTTATATCTTGATAGTACTCTTTTAAATTCTCTGTCTTTCTAGTTTCGTGCTCTATAAAGTTGTAATGGACATCGACAGATTCATCAATTTCTCTTTCACTTTCATGGATTAATTGTAAATAGCGATTAAGAGCTTCATGCTTTCTTTCTTCGAACTGATCAAGAATTTCTTGGTATAACTTGTTTTCTTCTTCAATTAGAAGTGAAAGGTCTTCTTTATTGCTGACAAGTTCTTCAGAGAG
>CAZMMT010000052.1:0-6575 GCA_964567465.1 uncultured Candidatus Izemoplasmatales bacterium
AAATTGTTAATGAGATACCACTTGTTGTAATCCCATATGCAAGTGCATACAATTACACAAAACAGATGGCTTTAATTATTAAAACTGCGATTGAAGATGAGTTTAGTAACAAAATCAACATTGAACTTTATGATTTAGTTGAAGTTAAGGTAGATCATGTTGTAAAAAGAATCAAGCAATCAAATGCATTTCTAATTGGATCGGCAACGATTGTAAGAGATACTCTACCAACAATCTGGGAAATTTTAGCTAAAGTTCATTATGAAGAACTTAAAGGTAAAATAGCAACAAGTTTCGGTTCTTATGGTTGGAGCGGTGAAGCTGTAGATAATATCAACCAAAGATTAGAACAATTGAAAATGAAACCTCTACCAGGATTAAAGATTAAGTTTAAACCATCAGAAGCACAAGAAGATGAAATTTACGAGTTTGGAAAAAACTTTGCACAAGAACTAAAAAAGATATTATAAAAATAAAAGCCTATCAATTTGATGGGCTTTATTCTTCTTCACTTGTATAAAAGTGTATTGGTTCAATATCGGGTAAAGATTCTGAGATTTTATCGATAAATAATATTCCCATTAAGTGATCATATTCGTGTTGGAAAACAATTCCCGGATAACCGGATAATTTTAAAGTTGTCTCTTTAACTTCTCCGGATTTTAAATCTACCAAATGCACTTTAGCTTTAATCTTTTTCGCTCTTTTAACAAGTCCGGTAGTTTCTTCATCCACAGATAAACAACCCTCTCCACTTGGAAGATAAGTCATTTCTTCGGAATGAGAAATAATCTTTGGATTTACAACTGCATATTGATGAAGTTCTTTGAACGATTCATCATATGTTTTCATGCAAAACATTTTGAGAGACTTGTTAATCTGAGGAGCGGCTAGACCTACAGATGGTCTTAACCCATATTTTTCAACCAATTCGTCACTTTGAGAATTTTCGATATATTCCATCATATCTCTTAAGGTATCCAATACTTCATTTTTTAAAGGTAATTCTAAAGGTTTAGCTTTTAATCTTAGAGTAGGATGTCCATCCATTATAATATCTTTACTTAATAACATATTTATCACCGAAATAATTATAACATTCTTATATTAAAAAATAAAGAAAATGCGCTTTATGTCTTTGGTTTAATTATGCAAATATGATATAATGTATCAGTAATATTTAATAGACGAGGGGTAACATGGTAAAAAGAAAAGGGATAATAGTTTATTTTAGACATAAAAAGATCGTAAACAAGATTAAAGAACTTGGAGTAAATGTCACTTATATTAGTGAAGGCTTAAGATATCTAACTGGTTTTGTGGATGAAGAAAAATATGAAGATATCTTTAAAAACCTAAAAAATCATCGCTTAGTTAAAAAGATTGAAGAATCTAAACAAGAGATGGAACAATTTAATTTCTCAGTATAAAACAATTTATAGTCTGTCAATAAAAAATACTTGACAGGCTATATTTTTTTTGTTATAATCTTGCTTGTGAAATAAATTAAGGAGGATTACTATTATGGTAAAATTAAGATTACAAAGATTTGGTACAACTAAAAAGCCTTTTTATCGCATCGTAGCCGCAGATGCTAGAAAAACTAGAGATGGTAGATATTTAGAAATCGTTGGTGTATACGATCCTACTAAAAAACCAGCTTTTGTTGAAATCGACAATGCATTAGCAAAAAAATGGTTACATGCAGGTGCTCAACCTACAGATACAGTTAGAAGTTTATTTAAAAAAGCTGGGGTTATTAGCGAGTTTTTGTCTGAAAAGAATAGCAAGTAGAAGGTATTATAATGGCTGTTAATTTTGAAAAACTAGTATTTGACTTGGTTACGCCATTGGTTATTCATCCAGAAGATTTGTTAGTAAAAAAATTCTCTGAAGATGAAGATTCTATTACAATCCAAGTCCTAGTTAACCAAGAGGACCTAGGAAGAGTAATTGGTAAGGGTGGCAAGATTGCTAATGCAATTAGAACTATTTCTTATGCGGCTGCTTCTAGGCAAGGTAAAAAGATAAAAATCGATATAGATTCATTTGAGTAAGAAAAAGATGGAAGAAAAACTAATCGCTGTCAGCGCTTGTTTAATTGGAGTTAACTGTAAGTACAATGGAAAGAATAATCTTAACAATAGAGTTATGGATTATCTACAAGGAAAAGAAGTTATCTTAATCTGTCCTGAAGAATTAGGCGGATTAACAACTCCAAGAATCGAAAGCGAAATCCAGCAAAACGGGTCTGTTATTAATAAAGTAGGAATAGACGTTACTGAGAATTTTCATCTTGGTGCAAAAAAAGCACTTTTAGAAATGAAGAAACAAAATTGCGAATATGTAATACTTAAAGATGGTTCACCGTCTTGTGGATATAAAAATATCTATGATGGTAGTTTCACCGGCAAGCGAATTAGAGGTCAAGGTATCAGTGCAAGATACTTTAAAGAAAACGGAATTAAAATAATAGATTTAGAGACTTAAAAAATCAACTAAATAGTTGATTTTTTTTAGATAAAGAGGAAAGAATGAAAATAAAAAATGAGATTCAACAAGCAATAACAGAAATGGGATTTGTTAACTTAACACCAATACAAGAAAAAACAATTCCTTTATTATTAATGGGTAAAGATGTAATTGGTAACTCCCATACTGGAACAGGGAAAACTGCAGCTTTTGGTATTCCTTTGTTAGAAATGATTGATTTTACAAGCAATGAAATTCAAGCTTTGATTATGACACCGACAAGAGAATTGTCTGTACAGATCAAGCAAGAACTTACTAATATATCAAAGTATATCGATAACTGTAGAATTGTAAATGTCTATGGTGGCGAAATTATCACTAAGCAATTTGCTCAACTTAAACAGAAACCGCAAATCATCATCGGGACACCGGGAAGAATCATTGATCACTTAAGAAGAAAAACATTAGATTTTTCCAAGATAAAATATTTAGTCTTAGATGAAGCGGACGAAATGTTAAAGATGGGATTCGTTGAGGATATCGAAACGATATTTGAATATACTCCAGAAACTAGACAAACTTTAATGTTCTCAGCGACAATGCCTAAAAGAATCGTAGAATTAGCAAGAAAGTACTTAATTAGTCCGGAAGTGGTATCTTCAGTTGGTGAAGATTTAACTAATCAAGATATATCACAATACTATTACAAGGTCAAAAAAGAAAATAAGACTGAAGCAATCTATCGTTTGCTTAATATCTATCGCCCTACTTTGGCGTTAATCTTTTGTAATACTAAAGTTCAAGTGGACAAAGTTACTGAAGAACTAATCGATAGAAAAATTAACTGTGACAAGATTCATGGTGACTTACCGCAAACCACAAGACTTGACGTTTTGAATAAGTTTCATAATGGTGTTATCGAAGTTTTAGTAGCGACTGATGTCGCAGCTAGAGGCTTGGATATCAAAAAAGTTGAAGCGGTTTTCAATTATGATGTTCCTGAAAAAGCGGAATATTATATTCATAGAATCGGAAGAACCGGAAGAATTGGAAACATCGGTTATTCATTTACTTTAGTTTCAAAGGGTGAAGTAAGAAAAATAGCTGAAATTGAAAGATTATCAAACTCAAAAATTAAGAAAAGAAATATTCCAACATACGATAAAGTTTTGGATGTTAAAAGTTCAAAATTCGTGGAAGAAATCAAAAATATCATTAACAATGAATCTTTAGAAAAAGAATATTTAATCTTAAATCAATTGATTAGTGATAACCTTAAAGAAGATGAAATAATTGCAGCTCTTATTAAGAAGTTGAATGCACTTGAAGTTAATCACAATACTACTGATGACATCAATGAAACCTTTAATACTCAAGATACATCAAGAAGTAAAGATTCTCAGGTTCGTTTCCATATCAATATTGGTAAAGAAGATAATCTAACTGTTTCAGACGTTTTAGATTTTGTGACTTCAAACGTTAAAATAACTGCTAAAGAAATCCAAGATATAGCAATTATGTCAACATTTTCTTTCTTCAGCGTTGATAAAAGTTATGGGCCAGTTATTTTAAATAACTGTAAATCAAAAAAACTTAAGGGAAAACGTATTTTTATTTCTGTATCTAGAAAAAGCAGAAGATAGCATAATTCTGTCCCACTTATTGACTTTTCTGCTAGATAGATTATAATTAAGTAGGATTATTAAGGGGGATAAAATTATGAAAAAGTTAGGTTTAATGGTTTGTACAAACTCATCAATCGATTATTTAGATTTTGATTTTGATGTAAAAGTAATTAGATCGATGGTTATTATGGGTGATAAAGAATACATTGATTACGAAGAGTTAACAGCTCCAGAGTTTTATGAAATGTTGGATAAATTCCCAAATATAGTTCCAAGAACATCAATGGCATCAACTGGAACAATGCTAGAAGCTTATGAAAAGTTACGCGATCAAGGTTGCGATACAATTCTTTTTATAACGATTTCATCTAAAATGAGCGGTATCTATGATAATGCCGTTATGGCATCAAGAATGGTTGAAGGCGTTGATGTAAGAGTCTTCGATTCAAAATCAGTGGGATATATTGAAAGCAAGATGGTTTTTAAAGCCCATGAAGGATATGTTGCTGGTAAATCAATTGATGAAATTATAAAAGATTTAGAGTTTATTAGAGATAATAATAAAATCTATTTTGCTGTAAACGATTTAAAGTTTTTAATTAAAAATGGACGTTTATCAAATGCAGCTGGTTTCATGGCTAATATGCTAAAAATTAAACCATTGCTTGAAATTGATAAAAATGGCGCTGTCGTTAGTATCGAAAAAATTAGAACCTTCGGTAAGGCAGTTGATAGAGTTATTGAAAAATTTATGGAAGAAACAGTTGGTTTAGACGTAGAAGCTTTTATTATCCATGCTAATAATCCAGAAACTGTTAAATACATAAGAGAAAAAGTGTTAACGCAACGCCCAGAGTTAGGTGAAATAAAAGATTATCTATTAACTCCAGCAGTTGCTGCTCATTCTGGTCAAGGAGCAATTACAATCGGATATATAATTAAAAAATAGAGGTATTTATGATTAACAGCGATGTTATTCGAGGTCATATCGAAACTATTATTCTCAAATTATTGATAGAAAAAGATATGTACGGTTATGAACTCGTTAGCGTTATTAAAGACAGAACAAATAATTTGTTTTTGATTAAAGAAGCAACTCTTTACGCAGTCTTACAAAGACTTGAAAAAAAAGAGTTGATTTCTTCATATTTAGGTGAGAAAACATTTGGTGGGAAACGTAGATACTATAAAGTGACTGCTTTAGGAAAAGCCTATTTTAGAGAAATGCTCGAAGAATGGAACATGTTAAGAAATATTATGTTTAATATGTTAGGAGACGCAAATGAATAAAATTAAAGCTTTTGTCAGCAAGTTGTTAAAGGGTTACTTTAATGATGAAGATAAGAAAGAATTAATCGAAATTTTGACCCTTAGTTTAGAAGAAAAAGTTGATGATTTGGTTGAAAGCGGTACTCCGCTTGAGGAAGCAATCGATAAATCTATCAGCGAGTTCGGTGGGGTAGAAGACGTATTAGAGGTTTATCCAGAACTTAATAACAAACAGAAATTGATTAGAAACAGAAAACATCAATTCTTGTTTTCTTTAGGGGGTTATTTAATTATCAGCGGTTTAGCGATATTTATTAACTTTACATTTATTCAATTTTTTGCTAATATATTATGGTTCATTGCCATTTTAATAGCACTATTATTCTGGCCAATCACAATGCTATTCAGATATTTATCAATCAAGAAGTAAAGGATTTGAGATTTTGAAAATACGTAAACTAGTTTTTATTGCTATCATGATATCCATCAGTGTGGTATTGTCGATTATTGAAACCGCGATATCAGGAATGATATTTATTGTTCCCGGTGTAAAATTAGGATTAGCAAATGTTGTTACTTTAATAATATTAATGACTCTTGGAGAAAGAGAAGCTTTCTTGGTTGTAATCACAAGAATACTAATTGTTGCTTTGACTTATAGCGGGTTGTTTTCAAATTCATTCTGGATAAGTATAACCGGAGGGATGTTAGCAATTTTAGCAATGATTCTTATCAAGAAAACTAAACTTTCATTATACAGTATATCTGTTTTTGGTTCTTTGATGCATATGGTGGGTCAAATCACTGCCGCAATCATCGTATCAAATACAGAAACTTTGATTTATCTTTTACCTTATATGATTGCTTTAAGCGTACCGACAGGTCTTATTACCGCTTATCTCGCTAATAAAGTAATAGTAAGTTTTAAAGATAGAATTCGTTCATTCAATTAAAAAAGCGCCTAACGCGCTTTTTTTTAATTTATCGGTTCCATTAAGTAATTATCGAAGTTATCACTCATTACGATATTTTCTTCACCTAAGTACCATAATGCTTCTAAGCCAGGAGTATCATTAACAAATTCAAGTCCTTCTTCAACGGTCATTAAATAAATTGCAGTAGATAAAATATCACCAATTGCGCCATCATTATAGAGGATTGTGATGCTGGTTGCTTCTCCACCAGGATAATTAGTTCTTGGATCAATGA
>CAZMMT010000053.1:0-6511 GCA_964567465.1 uncultured Candidatus Izemoplasmatales bacterium
TTATTAACTTAGATTCCTTACTAAAGACTTTCCATCCATCATCAAAAACGAAGTCAATGTCAATGTTAGCTACATAACTACCTCTAGCTCCAGCTTGAATGACAGTTGTTCCTTTAGCTTCTTGAGCAATACTTCTATGTTGATGTGCGGTTATTAAACAATCAATACCTTTAATATTATTAATAATCTTTGAACCAAGGTTTTCTCCTGTATCAACAACATAAGCTTCATCAGTAACTAAATCTCTTTCAAACCCGCCATGATAAGCAACGATAATTAAATCAACCTTACTTCTTAACTCACCGACAATTCTTTTAACCGACTCATAAGCATTTTCAAAAACAATATCCTTAATATAATTAGGATTCTCCCAATTTGGAATGTATTGTGTCGTTACTCCGATAATAGCTACTTTAGGACCATCCCTAAATTCAATAACTTCATATGGGTTTTTAAACAATAACTTCCCATCATTACCATAAATATTAGAACAAAGAGTTAAAGCATCGATACTATTAACAAAATCGACCAAATAATCTAATCCATAGTTAAAATCATGATTACCTGGTACAAAATAATCATATTTTAAGTAGTTAAAAGCCTTTGTCATCGGATTTAAATACTTCTTTCTATTAAGTTGATGAAAATACATCAATGGACTTCCTTGTAAATCATCGCCAATGTCCATTAAAATCGTATTTTCATTCCGAAGATTCTTTATAACACTACTAACTCTTGATAAACCATAGTCAGTAATTGAATTATCCGCATAATCCTTAGCAAGAACCGATCCATGGATATCACTAGTCGATAGTATTCTTAAACTAAATTTTTTCTTCATAAATAAACCAATTCTCCTTGTATACATATTTTACACTATTTAAACCAATTTTTTTAGACTTTGTCTTTATTTTTAAAATTATTGTAGTAAAATATAATTAGTATAGATAAGGGGGAAAATGAATCTATGAAAAAAGTTTTATCAGCATTTTTTTTAATTATGTTTGCAATGACTTTTGCAGCATGTAATGGAACAACAACAGCGGCTCCAACTACAGGTGATCCAAACGCCACTACAGCAGAGCCTACTACAGAAGACAACTACTTAAATCCATCTACTCTTAGAGTACAGTTAATCCCTTCTAGAGATGCAGCTGTTCTTAACGCACAAAGAGCACCTCTACAAGATTTATTGATGGCTGAATTAGATATGGACGTAGTTGTTACAGTTGCAACAGACTACAATGGTTTGATTGAAGCAATGAAATCAGAACAAATTCATGTTGGTTTATTAGCTACTGCTTCATATGTTTTAGCACATGAAGAAGGCGCAGCTAACGTTATTCTTAAATCATTACGTTATGACGTTGATGACAATGGTAACCTATTAACAGACGCTCCACTTGTTGACGGTTATAAATCACAATTAGTTGTAGCAGCTGATTCAGGAATCACTTCAATCGCTGACTTAGAAGGAAAAACAATTGCTATTGCATCATTTACTTCTACTTCAGGTTTCGTATGGCCAGCTAACTTACTAGCTGACAATGGCTTAGATCCAATGACAGATGTTACTTGGCTTAATGCTGGTGGACATGATGCAGCTATCCTTGCTGTTTATAACGGCCAAGCAGATGCAGCATTCACATTCAAAGACGCTAGAACATTAGTTTCAGGTGACTATCCAGATGTTTATGATGAAGTAATCTTCGTTGCTAACACTGAAAGTATTCCAAATGATACAATCTCTGTTATTCCTCGTTTACATCCAGACCTAGTCGCAAAGATTAAAGCTGCTTTCATCGCTATTGCCGCTACTGAAGAAGGTAGAGCAATCATCAGAGCTATCTATAACCATGAAGGTTATGCTGAAGCAGTAGATTCAGAATATGATATCGTTAGAACATATCTAGAAAGACAAGAAGATTGGGATTTCTAAAAATTCTTTAAAATTAATATAATAGCCACCTACAATGGTGGCTATTATTCTAAAGGAGCACACAATGATTAAATTCGTAAATGTAAACAAAACATATCCCAATGGTACAGTAGCCTTAACGGATGTGAATTTAGAAATTAAAGAAGGCGAGTTCGTAGCCATCCTCGGTTTATCAGGTGCTGGTAAATCTACGATGTTAAGAACGCTAAATCAAATTATCGATGTTACCTCAGGAAACATCTACTTTAATAATGTCGATATCAATACTTATGAAATATACGGCGATAACATTGAAAAAGAAATCGAAAAACAAAAACGAAAAAATCCCGAGTTTGACGAATCTAAACTCAATTTACAAGAAATCGATATAACACAAATTAAAGGAAAAAAACTCCGTAAAATGCGCGCTAATATTGGAATGATTTTCCAAAACTTCAATATCATTAAAAGAATGTCAGTAATTCAAAATGTTCTTTCTGGAAGAATTTCTTATAACCCTACTTGGAGAACAATCATTGGTTTATTTCCTAAAAAAGATAAAGAGATTGCCCTTGAAGCTTTAGATAGAGTTGATATCCTAGAAAAAACTTATCATCGTGCAAGCGACTTATCCGGTGGTCAGATGCAAAGGGTTGCTATTGCAAGATCTTTAGCGCAAAACGCTAAAATTCTTCTCGCTGATGAACCGGTTGCTTCGCTTGACCCAATCACAACCTTTGAAGTTATGAGATTCTTAAAGAAAATTTGTGATGAAGACGGTATTACAATGATCGCTAACCTCCATCATGTTGACTTAGCGCTTGAGTATGCTACTCGTATAGTTGGGGTTAGAGAAGGTCGTATAGTCTATGATATTCAAGTAAAAGACAAAAAAGACAGAGATATCATCAATGATCTCGAGCAAGTCTACGGCAGACCATTATCACAAAAAGACTTTGTTGGTGAAGATTAATGAATCCCGAATTAGTCGCAAGATTACCAAAGAAACCGAAGAGAATAAAATTCTACTCGACTTTGGCTCTTGTAGTTGCGATTATCGTCAGCGCTGGAGTTTTCTCGAAATTTTCAATAATTGATATCATTAACAACTTAAGATTTGCCACAAGATTACTTAAATCAATGTTCTTCCCACCTGCGTGGGATTATGCCGATAATGTTATAAAACCTTTATTACAAACAATTCAAATGGCTATTGCGGGGTCTTTCCTAGGAGCGATTTTTGCTTTTCCAGCCGCTCTACTAGCCGCAAATAATTTCATTAAAATTAAATGGCTTAATACTACAGTAAGATTATTCTTAAACTTCTTTAGAACAATCCCTGCACTAGTATTAGCTGCACTATTTGTATCAATCTTTGGTATTGGTAGTTTCGCCGGAGTTGTTGCTTTAACAATTTTCTCATTTGGTCTAATTTCTAAAATGACTTATGAGTCAATTGAAGCCATCGACTATGGACAAGTTGAAGCTATTATATCTCTTGGCGGTAATAAAATGAATATCTTTAGATATGCCATATTACCTCAAGTTCTACCACAGTTTATGTCTTACACATTATATGCTTTTGAAGTTAATGTTAGAGCCGCAGCCGTTTTAGGTTATGTTGGTGCCGGCGGTGTTGGACAAACCTACCAAATTTGGCTGGATTTAAGAAGATTTGATCGCGTCGGAATAATCATTATCATTTCTTTTGTTGCCGTTCTGATAATTGACTTAGTCTCCAGTGCTATTAGAAGGAGGTTGGTATAATGTCTACTTTAAGCAAACCAGTTCCTATCAAACCAAAAGCCAATTCAATTAGAAGAACACTGATTTTTATCATCGTTTTGTCATTAATAATCTGGGCTTTTGATGGACTTAATTACAATGGCTTAATGCCTTCTGCTGCTGGTACTATTCTTGGTATGTGGAACGGTATAATGCATCCAGATGTAAGTTACTTAACTGATTGGTCAATTGACGGATTACCTTATGCAATCGTCGAAACTATCGCAATTGCTATTAGCGGTACCTTTGTATCAGGAGTTCTAGCAATCCCATTCGCACTCGTCGCCTCACAAAACATCGTAGGTAAACGCGTATCTAAAGTTGGAAAATTCGTAATCACAATGATTAGAACTTTCCCAGAATTAATCCTAGCATTAATTTTTATCGGTATCGTTGGACCTGGTGCACCTGCAGGTATCTTAGCCTTAGGAGTTCACTCCATCGGTATGTTAGGTAAATTATTCTCTGAATCAATCGAAAGTATGGATATCGGAGTTAAAGAAGCTTTGGAATCTTGCGGAGGAAACAGCACTGAAGTTTTATTCAGAGCGGTTATACCTCAAGTATTACCAGAATTCTTAAGTTACACATTATTTAGATTCGAAATCAATATGAGAGCTGCCGCGACTTTAGGTTTAGTTGGTGCCGGTGGTATTGGAGCGCCTTTAATCTTTGCGATAAAAGCCAGAGATTGGGAGCGAACCGGAATCATCGTCATTGTGTTAATTGTCACAGTAACGATTATTGATATTATCTCTAGTAGAATAAGAAAGAAATTAGTTTAAAATAAAAAGGTCTTTAAATTCCATTTTTGGAAAAAAGACCTTTTTTATTTATATTATTTTTTCTCAATAACAGTACCGGAACGATATGCTTCTAGCAATTGATATAAATCATCAATCATTGCCTTAATCTCTTGTCCCTTATTGGTATCATATATATAAGTTCTTCGAGTATTTAACTCTTCTGATCTTGTTATTGATACAATATCTTTTTCCGAATCAATCAAAGCTTGATATGTATCAAACCTTGCGTGTGATACGAGAAAATATGCATGAGAGTCACTGATTAAAGAATACCCACCAATACTTGTCTTATTGGAATATTCTTTGCTCATACCGCCATCAATCGAATAAATTCTTTTATTAGCTAATACGACTTCATCACCTTTAGTAATATCTAAAGGTACATGACCATTTATAATTTTTGACTTTTTAAAATTAAGCTCAAATTCATCATAAATCTTTTTTAAAACATCTTCTTCTAAACGCAGTTTGTAATAAGGATTATTAATCTCCTTATGCGTCAATTTATCTTTCAAAAAATACCTTTCAAAAGTCTTCATTGAATGCTTGCCGAAAAGTGGAGATGAGGCGCTTTGCCATAAGATATAAAAATAATCTTTATCATAATTATCTTTTTCATAACGGTTTAAAAATGCACTTCTTACCAACCTTTCAAACTCATCAAAAAGACTCTTACCATAATAAATTTTACCATTGATTTCTTGTTTTAAAAACTCTCCATTTTCTGTCAATGGAACCGCCGCATGAAACAATAAATTCCCATTGTATTTCAAGTACATTGATCCATTTTGCATCAGATATCTTGCATGCTTCTGTAACATTTCATTATGTAAGAAAAGTTGGGTTAAATGATTAATTACCTCTTCTTCATCCTTATTTAATTGATAAGGTTTTTTTGGATTTATTGTTGGAAAATTACTATCTAATAAAGGATACTTAACACCATTGATTAATACTGTATTGTCCTCAAAATCTATTTTATCTAGCAAAAGTCTATCTTCTAATAAAAATCCTGGTTTACGGTTAATGACATTATTTTCCAATTTAAATTGAATTATTGAAATTGCTTTATGAATTCTGGCGATGAAGGATAAATCTTCAGTTTTATTGTAATTGATATTATATCCCTTAGGCACAAATAAACTACAATCATCTTTTTTATAATACTTTTCCGCTAGTCTAGCTAGTGGAATTAAATTGATTCCATAACCGTCTTCAAAACAATCGAGATTATTATATCTAGCAGCTATTCTAATCACATTTGCGACCATTACTTTAGAACCGCTAGCTGCGCCTAAAAATGAAATATCATGATTCCCCCATTGGATATCAACATTATTCATCGTCACTAATTTTTCCATAATTAAATGCGGTAAAGGGCCACGATCAAAGATATCTCCAACTATATGCAACTGATCAATTGCTAGTTTTCTAATAAATCTTGAAAGTTGGAGAATAAATTTATTCTCTCTTTTTGTCATAAAAATTGCTTCAATAATTTCTTTATAGTAACGTTCTTTATCCTCATGTGAACTTGATTCAAAAATCAACTCTTGAATGATATAAGAGAACTCTTCAGGTAATGATTTTCTAACTTTACTTTTAGTATACTTAGTCACAATCTCCTTAGCTAGTAAAATCATATATGACAATTGTTGGCGAATAAGTTTTTGATAATTTTCACCCTTAAGTTTTTCTTTATACTTATTCAACATATCAGTAGGATAATAAATAAAGAAAGCTAACCGGTTCTTCTCTACTTCAGTCAAGTCCGGTAAAATCAAATCAATCTTCTCTTTGATAATTCCTGAAGCATTTTTCAAATAATGGTTAAAAGCGTCATACTCCCCATGAATATCAGTGATAAATATTTCTGTACCTTTAGGTAAATTTAAAATAGCACTCAGATTAATCAATTCTGAAGCGACGATTTGAATTGTTGGATAATCTTTACTCAATAACTCTAAATACTTGTTTTGATAGGGCATTCTTATTTCTCCTT
>CAZMMT010000054.1:0-6357 GCA_964567465.1 uncultured Candidatus Izemoplasmatales bacterium
GCTGCTAAAAGCGCTGCTTCATTCATTAAGTTTTCTAAATCAGCACCAGTAAATCCTGGAGTTCTTCTAGCTATTTCTTGGAAAGTAATTTCTGGGTTAATCTTTTTATTTCTTGAATGAACTTTTAAGATTTCAACACGACCTTTAATATCTGGTCTACCAACATAAACTTGTCTATCAAAACGACCTGGACGCATAAGCGCAGGGTCTAAGATATCAACACGGTTAGTAGCGGCAATAACGATAACTCCAGAGTTATGACCGAAACCGTCCATTTCAACTAGCAATTGGTTAAGCGTTTGTTCTCTTTCATCATGTCCGCCACCAAGACCTGTTCCTCTTTGTCTACCAACAGCATCAATTTCATCCATGAATAGAATACATGGAGCATGAGCTTTAGCAGTTTTGAACATATCTCTAACTCTTGATGCACCAACACCGACGAACATTTCTAAAAAGTCTGAACCAGATACGAAATAAAAAGGCACTTTCGCTTCGCCAGCAACAGCTCTTGCGATCAATGTTTTACCTGTTCCTGGAGGTCCTACAAGTAGAACACCCTTAGGAATTCTCGCTCCTAAATCCATATATTTTTTTGGATTCTTTAAGAAGTCGATAATTTCTTTCAATTCTTCTTTTTCTTCATCAGCACCAGCTACATCATTAAAAGTAGTAGTTTGGTTTTTACTTACTTGTGCTCTTGATTTACCAAAATCAAAAGCTTGCTTGTTAGCATTTGTACCACCACGCATCATAACGACAAGCATTACAACAACACCAGCAACCAAGATAATTGGGAATATGATATTCAATAAATTATAAGTTGCACCATGTTGAAAATCGTAAGTGACATCATTAAGATTTGAGGAGTCATTATTGAGTTGGTAAATGATAGCTCTCGCTTCATCAAGTTCTGCATCATTAGCAAAATATGTTATATAATTTTGTTCATCTAATAATTGTCCAGATACTTTATAAGCTCGATAGTTTGTTTCACCAGCTAAAGGAGTAACTTCGACAGAAGTAATACCTCCATCTTCTAATAAACTGATGAAAAGTGAATTGTCTAGTTCCTCAGGTCCGTTCGCATTTCCAAAACTATAGAAAATTGAAATGACCAAGATAACCAACAAAACTATCATTATGAATCGCGTTGAGCGATTATTCATTTGTTTGTTTTGGGGATTCTTAGCAACAGCCATATTCTAGCCTCCTTATTTATTATAAACTTCCGGTTTTAAAACGCCTATATAAGGCAGATTTCGATACATTTCATCATAATCAAGACCAAATCCAACTACAAACTCTTTCGGAATTGTAGATCCGATATATTTTGGAGTGAAATCTTCTTGTCTTCCAGACGGTTTATCTAAAAGGGTAACAACTTCAACAGTTAATGCCCCACGATATTTTAATAGATTTTTTACTACATTTATTGTTCTTCCAGTATCAACTATGTCTTCAGCGATTAATACATGTCTTCCTTCAACAGAAACATCTAAATCTTTAGTGATTTTAACATTACCAGAAGATTCTGTCCCACCATGATAACTTTGGACACCCATAAGTTCTATTTCACAATAGATATCAATGTGCTTTATAAGTTCTGCCATGAATGGTATACAACCTTTTAATAGCCCAATAATAATTGGTTTTTTATCATGGTAATCCTCAGTTATTTGATTGCCAAGTTTTTTGGAAATTGCATTAATTTCTTGCTCGGTAACCAAGATTCTTTCGATATCTTTTTCTAACATAATTATCCTTTCTGAACACTAATGTATAGTTCATTATCACCGGTAGTTTCTTTTGAATAGATACCAGGGATAAATATAATTTCGCCATTTTTATCTACAAAAATCGGTAAAGAGTCACGCTCTTTTTTAGGTACCTTTTTATCGATAAAAACATCTTTAAGTTTTTTAGTGCCAGTTTTGAGTTTTATTCTGTCACCATCTTGCCTATTTCTCACGCTTAAAGGAAAGATTAAATCTAGATTATTATAACATAATTTATAAAGAAAACCATAATTTTTGTTTGCATTTTTTGTGATGCTGACTAAATATCCATTAGGTAAAGTTATTTCTTTATAATTATCAATCAATTCATTATATTCAATCGGCTGATATTTATCGGTTTGAAAAACAATATTATCATATGACTTGTAAAGGTAAATCTTATCCTCAATTTCAAATTCAACATGAGGTTTTTCGTTATTAATAAGACTTAAAATATCGAGAATATTTTGAAAAGATAATTCAACGTTATTATTAGTTAGTCGATTAATAATTCTTTTGATTACTTCAATTTGAATAATTTCTGGGTTATTAAGAATATCTTTAATTTCGATTATTATTTTATCGCTGAAAACTACCTTACTTAAAAAAGCTTCGGAAATAGATTCAATCAATTCGTAGCTTAATCTTTGATAATAAGAAAACTGAGCAAACTTTTCCAAATACTTTGGATTTTCATTTTCAAGAATCGGAAGAAGATGATGACGGTATCTATTCCTTGTATAATCATCCATATCATTACTTGGATCATTTTGATAAGGAATAAGGTTTGCTTGTTGGTATACTTCAATATCGCTTCTAGAAACTTGAAGCAGTGGTCTAATAATTTTAATGCCCTTATATTCAGTTTTTTCTAGAATACCACGATACCCTTCAAAAGAACTGCCTCGGTTTAATCTCATTAAAATAGTTTCAGCGTTGTCATTAGCATTATGAGCTAAAACAATTTTATCAATATTGTTATCCATGGCAATTTTATAGAAGAAATCATACCTTTTTTTGTGAGCATAATCATGAAAATTATCTTCATAATCGCCTTCTAAACTTTCTACAAAATAAGGAATATTCAAATCAATCGCAGTTTCAACGACAAAATCGCGGTCATCCTTACTGGAACTTCTTTTTTGATGATCGACATGTGCTATATATAATTTTAGATTCATTTCTTTTGTTAATTTTACTATAATGTCCAACATTACCATAGAATCAATGCCGCCACTAATGGCTAAAAGAAGTGAATCATTGTTTTCAATTAACTTTTTATTGAAGCCTTTAATCATGAATATGCCTCCTAGATAATAATATTGAGCATAGAAATATTCGTTTCTATGCTCAAACATATAAAATAAAAGAGAAAATTTGATTGCATAGATATATTACCAAATCTATGTGATAGATTTATGTGTTTTTATATTAAAATATAAATATTTTTAAAACTAAATAATTTTGATATAATAGATAAAGAAGAGGTGAGTAAATGAAACTTATTTTAGCAAGCAATTCTCCCCGTAGACAAGAACTAATTAAACTTCTTGATGTTGAGTATGAATCAATTTCTCCTAATATCGAAGAAATTAACGATCCAAGTTTATCTCATGAAGAATTAGTTGTAGATTTAGCTTTTCAGAAAGCTTTAGCTGTATTTAAAAATCGTAAAGATGATATCGTTTTAGGATTTGATACCTTAGTCATAATTGATGATTTAATCCTAGGAAAACCAAAATCAGAAGAAGAAGCAAAACATTTTTTAGAAATCTTATCAGGCAAAACTCATAAAGTTTTAACTGGCTGCGCGATTATCAAAAAAGGTTATTCGCGTTCATTCTATACTCAGTCTTTGGTAACATTTTGGGATTTGACCAATCAAGAAATTGATGATTATATTAAAACAAAAGAGCCTATGGACAAAGCTGGTGCTTATGGTATTCAAGATCATGGAGCTCGTTTTGTTAAATCGATATCTGGTGATTATTTTACGATAGTGGGTTTTCCAATATCCAAAGTTTACCAAGAATTAAAGAAATTAAGATAAAGCCTAATTTAGGCTTTTTTTACTGCGTTATAAACAGCTTGTGCAATAACTTCAGGAACTCTTTTATCAAAGATATTTGGTAAAATGTTTTCTTCATTTAAATCTTTATCTTCAATTAAAGAAGCAAGGGTTTTACAAGCCGCCATTTTCATTTCATCAGTAATTGATCGAGCTCTAGCTTTTAATGCACCTTTCATTAAACCAGGAAAAATTAAGACATTATTTATCTGGTTTGGAAAATCGCTTCTACCGGTACCAACAATTCTAGCGCCAGCTTCAATTGCAATATCGGGCATTATTTCTGGTTCTGGGTTTGCGAGCGCAAAAATTATCGCATTAGAAGCCATTGATTCTACCATCTCTTTTTTTAGGATATTTTTGGCAGAAACTCCAATAAAAACATCCGCGTTTTTAACTAAATCATTTAAAGAATCAAAGCTTTCATTAGCGACTACATAATTATTATCAATCAAACTCTTAACTACTTCATCATACTGATTATAATTATTGATATTCACATAACCTTTTAGATTATAATTATAAATTTTTTTAGCACCAATTTTGTTTAAGAGTTTGATAACTGCAGACCCTGCCGCTCCGCTACCGGTCACAACAATTTTTACTTCATCAATTTTCTTATTAACGATTTTTAAAGCATTAATAAGCGCTGCGGAAACAACAATTGCGGTACCGTGTTGATCATCATGAAATACGGGGATATCAAGATCTCTTTGTAATACTTCTTCAATATAAACACATTTTGGAGCGCTAATATCTTCTAACATAATACCGCTAAAATTTGGCGCAATCATTTTAACCGTTTTAATTATATCTTCTGGATCATAACTATCCAAAGCTAAAGGCATTGCTTGAATACCAGAGAATTTGTAAAGTAAAGCTGATTTTCCTTCCATGACTGGCAGTGAAGCTTCAGGACCAATTTGTCCTAAACCTAAAACTGCAGAACCATCAGTTACGATAGCTACAGTCTTGCCTTTCATTGTGTAGTCATAAGCTTTACTTTTATCTTGAGCAATTTCTAAACAAGGTAAAGCTACCCCAGGAGTATAAGCCATTGACAAGTCTTCTTTATTCTCAAGACTTACATTTGGCAAAATATCAAGTTTACCAATCTTTTTACGATGTAGATTCAAAACATCTTCTTTAGAATATCCCATTTTTTTATTGAATAGATGTAATTAATCTAAACAAATCCTCCTTTTTCCTAATTTTTCTGTGATTTGTTGTCTTTAAATATTATATCATTTTTTTAACGACATTTAAATCACTACAAAGAAAGCATTTATAAAAAACATTCTTTTTTAATGACGCAATTTTTCTTGCATTTTATTAAGGTATTTGATATAATACTTTTGCTTGTAATTGTACTTACTATGATAAAGACAAATTCATGGCAGAAGGAGAAATGATATGAAAAAAAATACACACCCAGAATATCATACAGTTACAGTGACTTGTAGTACTTGTGGAAATACATTTGATACTGGTTCAACTAACAAAAATATAAAGGTTGATACATGTTCAAACTGTCATCCTTTCTACACAGGTAAACAAAAATACACTGTAGCAGCTGGTAGAATTGACAAATTCAACAAAAAGTATAACATCGCTGAAGAAACAGAAGAAAAATAATCTGATAAATAAAGCCAAAATCGATTGGCTTTTTTTATTGGTTTTTTGTATAATATAAATAAGATTTTAACAAGGAGAGAGCATATGTATCTAAATCAAAAAGATGGTTGGATTGAAGTAATTACAGGTCCGATGTTTGCCGGAAAAACTGAAGAATTAATTAGAAGAGTTAAGCGTTTGGAATATGCTAAACAAAATATTTTAGTGTTTAAACCTCAGATTGACAATCGTTATGCCGATAATGAGGTTGTTAGTCATAATCATAATCGCACAAAATCAATTAACATCACTAAAGCTCACGAAATCATTAAATATGTTGATGAATATACCAATGTGGTCGCAATTGATGAAATCCAATTTTTAGATGAAGAAGCCGTAGATATTTGTGAATATTTGGCTGACAAAGGGATTAGAGTTATAGTGAGTGGGTTAGATAGAAACTTTAGAGGTGAACCATTCTCATTTATGCCAAAACTATTGGCTTTAGCTGAATATGTAACGAAATTAAGCGCTATTTGCGTAAAATGTCATACTCCAGCTACGAGAACACAAAGAATAATTAACGGTAAGCCAGCAAATTATGATGATCCGATTATCTTAGTAGGCGCGGTAGATACATATGAAGCTAGATGTAGAGAATGCCATGAGGTTCCTAATAAGCCGAAAAGGTTCGATTTCTTAAAATGAGTAAAGACGAAGTATTTATGTTAGAAGCTTTAAAGGAAGCACAACTGGCATTTGAAAAAGATGAGATACCAGTTGGTTGCGTTATAGTTAAAGATGATGTAATAATCGCAAGATCTCATAACCAAAAAGAAAGTAATCAAAATGTTCTTCATCACGCTGAAATAATCGCGATTAATCAAGCGTGTCAAA
>CAZMMT010000055.1:0-6292 GCA_964567465.1 uncultured Candidatus Izemoplasmatales bacterium
TTTAATATTTTTTCTAATTTTTGCGACAGTTTTGGATCTTAATCATCCAGACTCTCTGCCTGAAGGGAAAAATTATATTGATAGTGAAAATCTTACAGTAGACGAAAGATTTATTTATATTGATAAGCCTTTTTTAATAAAAGGTGGAACAAACTATACTTTTTCCATTGCTAGAAATTATGTAGATGGCAGGCCTTTCGAACTCATAATTAACCTTTATGATGATGAAAATTTTCTTTATAGCATTACCAAAGATGAGTATACGATGTCTTTTGACTATATAACAAATATTTATTATTTGACTTTTTTAACGAATGAAAATGCAAATTACGCAGATATTCAAATTGCTAATAACAGTGGGTATGAATTAGGCGATGAACTCGTTGACGTACAGTTAGAAGAAGGCGATGAATATACTGATTATGAACCGTATATTGAATCATCTTTCTTTGATACATGGACATTTTATTTGGTTTTTGGAAGTTTTGTTTTAATAATTGTTGTTGCAGGTATTTTAGAATTTATTTTTATAATGAAAAGCAAAAATAAAGATAAAAAAGTTAAAAATTTAAAAGTAAAAAAATAAAACAAATTGACAATAAAAGTTTGATACTGTATCATATTTATAACATAAGGGAGTAGCTGACGCATAATAAAAGCGTGGTTAAATCAACAATCATGGCATTAGCCTGGTTTAATTTTAAACAGCAAGACTTATGCACGATATTCTAAGTGCATAGGTCTTTTTTTTAAGACAGAAAGAGGGAAGTTATGGAATATTTCAGCATGAAAAAAGATGAATTATTAAGTGAGTTAAACGTTAATCCTAAAGAGGGTCTTAGTAGTTCGGAAGTCAATTCAAGACAAGAAAAATATGGATTAAATCAGTTAAGAGAATCTAAGAAAAAATCTCTATTAAGTATGTTCTTAGATCAATTTAAGGATTTTCTAGTTATTATTCTGCTTTTCGCGGCCGGCATATCGATGGTAATTGAAATTGTTGAAGGGCATTTTCCTACTGATGGCGTCATTATCTTGGCAATCGTTTTGTTAAATGCGATTCTAGGAGTGAACCAGGAACAAAAAGCTAATAATGCTCTAGCGGCTTTAAAAAAAATGTCTTCACCGAGTGCAAAAGTAATTAGAGACGGTAAGACTGTTGAAATATCTTCAGAACAATTAACAGTCGGCGATATTGTTTTACTTGAAACTGGCGATTTTGTTGCGGCGGATATTAGGCTTTTAGAATCAACCAATTTAAAAACAGACGAAGCGTCATTAACTGGTGAATCAATGCCTGTTAGTAAAGATTCTCATATCGAATTAGATGAAAATACTCCACTAGCTGAAAGAGAAAACTCAGTTTATATGTCGACATTAGTGACGTATGGAAAAGGAAAAGGCATCGTTACTAATATCGGTATGCAAACAGAAATTGGTAAAATCGCTACAATGTTAGACGCTGTTGAAGAAGGTAAAACGCCTTTACAAAAAACTATTGATGAATTCGCGAAATTCCTGGGAATTATAATTATCATAATTTCAGTATTTGTCTTTGTTTTAGGATTTATTCAAAATAGCTTTGTGTTTGAATTAGAATTGTTCTTAACTTCAGTTGCTTTAGCTGTTGCGGCTATTCCTGAAGGTTTGACAGCAGTAATTACTGTCGTATTAGCTTTGGGAATGCAAAGAATGGTTAAGCGCAATGCGATAATTAAAAACCTTTCTACTGTGGAAACCTTAGGGCAAGCAACCGTTATTTGTTCGGATAAAACCGGAACTTTAACTCAAAACCAAATGACAGTTAGAAGAGTCTTCGATATTGACAATGAGTACGAAGTTAGCGGTAGTGGTTATGAAACTGTTGGGAAACTATCAGTTAATGGAAAAGAAATAGAAAAAACTAATAACTTGGAAAAAATATTGCAAATTTCACTATTGTGCAATGATTCTAAATTAGATAAAGAAGAAGATAAAATTATTGGGGATCCAACTGAAGGAGCTTTACTCGTTCTATCAGCTAAAGCTGGATATGAGACTAAAAATCCTGAGGAAACATATCCTCAGTTAAATGAATACACTTTTGATTCTACAAGAAAAATGATGACATCTATCAATGAAATTGATGGAAAAAATATTGTATTAACTAAAGGTGCGACAGATCAATTAATTAAAATATGTAATCGAATCTCTATTGATGGAGAAGTTAGAAAAATCACTGAAAAAGATAAAGAAATGATCTTAAAACAAAACGAAGTTTATTCCAAACAAGCTTATCGCGTTTTAGGATTTGCTTATAGCGAAACCGACACTCCTAAATCGATGGATTTGGAAAAAGATTTGATTTTTGTTGGTATGGTCGCGATGATTGACCCTCCAAGAGAAGAGGCTAAAGACGCTATTGCAGTTTGTCATAAAGCGGGAATAAGAGTTATGATGATAACTGGCGACCACATAACCACTGCTAAAGCGATTGCTGGAGAATTAAATATCCTTAAAGAAGGCGGATTAGCACTTTCTGGCGAAGATACTCGAGATATGTCTGATGAAGAATTTGAAGAAGCTATTATGAAGTGTGATGTTTTTGCAAGAAGTACGCCAACTGATAAAATTAAGATTGTTGAAGTTTTACAAAAACATGGCGAAGTAGTAGCGATGACGGGTGACGGCGTTAACGACTCACCGGCATTAAAACAAGCTGAAATTGGCGTTGCTATGGGTATTACTGGTACAGAGGTATCTAAGGAAGCCTCAAATATGATTCTTACTGACGATAATTTCACCTCAATAGTTTCCGCTGTTGAAGAAGGAAGAACTATCTATAGCAATATCCGTAAATTTACCGTTTTCTTAGTTTCTTGTAACATCGGTGAAATTTTATTGATATTGATGGCTATGATATTCAGTTTCTTATTTAAAGACCCAAATACTGGCGATACTTTATTACCTTTATTGGCAATCCACTTATTATGGATTAACTTGATGACCGATTCGTTCCCAGCGTTTGCGCTAGGGATGGAAAAAGCTGAAGCGAACATTATGGATCAAGCTCCACGCGACACCAAAGAAAAACTATTGAATAAAGATACCCTTATTAAAGTTGTTATTCAAGGTTCAGGGTTGATGTTAGCTGGTTTGACGGCTTTCTATTTAGGCTTAAGAGTTTTACCTGGCGCTACCGTTGAACAAGCGATCACAATGGCATTTTTAACAGTAGTTTCTGGCGAATTATTAAGAGCTTTCTCTGCTAGATCGGAAATTAAGTTTATATTCCAGTACAATCCTTTCAGCAATAAATTCTTAAATTATTCGGTCTTTATTTCTATCGGTTTAGTATTAGCTTTAATCTATATTCCGTTTACAGCTAAAATTTTTAGCCTTGAAGCGTTAACCATTCCTGAATTATTAATAGCTATGGCTTTAGGATTTGTTCCATTATTGTTTGCTGAGTTAACTAAAATATTTAAAATTAAGTCTTAGTTAACAAAGCTTATTGAAAAAGCGTTATATTTAAAGTACAATTGAACTAAGGCTGGTGGTTTTAATGAAAAATGACATTAAAAAGAATATTATTATAGCTAATGGCGAAGAAATTATAAAAGAATTTCCTAAATTACAAGGTTTAGGATATTTTTGCCAAGTTATATTGACGACAAAAAGACTTATTATTTATACGCAAAGCAACGCCAGCAATAGAAACAGAAAAGTTAAAAAAAGAGGTCTGAATGAGATAGAACTAAAAAGCATAAGTCATTCAGAATACTATATTGAGTTTATTAAAAATTCTTTCTTTGTTAAATTTATCGGTTTTGTTTTCTTTATCGGCGCTTTCATCTTAGCTTGGGGAGTTTACCAAAACTTACTTACCTTCCTTCCTGGCATTGGAACAAGCCTATACAATATAATTTACTATGGTGTTTCAGGATTATTGTTAATATTAGGTTTAATTATGATGTTTAAAATTAAAAAAGTCTTATTTTTCAAAATTATTTCCGGTTTTAATATAGAGACTGAATTAGAATTAAAACCGACAAATTATAATGAACTCTCAGTTAAGTTCATTGCAAGCAAATTTTATTAAAATATTAAGCTCAAGTTTACGACTTGAGCTTTTTTTATAATTTGTTTTTTGAATTATGGCTTTAATAGAATTTTTAACATGATATAATATTTACAACAATTAAATAATGAGGTGGCATTTTATGAAGTTAAATTATAAAAAAGTCTTTTATGTAGGGTTAGCATTTTTCTTAATTTCAATGTTTTGGCAGACCTATGATTCAATTATCACAAAAATTTTAATTGATAAATTTGGTTTGAATCAAACTTGGTCAGGCGTTGTTATGGCTCTTGATAATGTTTTAGCTCTTTTTTTAATACCGCTTTTTGGAAGTCTTTCAGATAAGAAAAACTCAAAACGAGGTAAAAGAACGCCATATATTATCGTTGGTACTGTAATTGCAGCTTTTGCTTTTATGGCTTTAACCTTTAGCGATAATGTTCAATTAGCTAAAATAGAAAGCGAAACGACAATAACTGAACAATATGATTCTTTTTTAGATAACGATGAAGAACTAACGCGTGACGATTGGTTAATTTTGAGAGGACAAATCAGAGAAGAATGGATTGATTTAGAAACTCAAGAGATCATAACTAGTGACAGATATGATAAATTCAATAAAGAAGTATTGATTGTTATGGAAAATCAGTTGACTGATAACGTAATTACTGTTGAAGAAGCTAATATATTAAAAGAAGCGTTTTATAATCATCTTAATCAAAGAGCTTGGATTCAGACGACTCAATCACCTGCGCCATTTATCATATTCTCGTTAACATTATTAGTCGCACTTTTATCTATGGCCACTTTTAGATCGCCTGCGGTAGCTCTAATGCCTGATGTCACTGTTAAGCCGTTAAGATCTAAAGGCAATGCAGTAATAAATTTAATGGGAACATTTGGGGGGATTACCTCTATATTAATCCTAACGGTTTGGGGGCTGGATAAATTATCCTACGTCAACTATTGGCCAGGATTCCTAACAGTAGGATTGTTGATGTTAATTTTACTTGCGATATTCCTTTGGAAAGTAAATGAACCGAAACTCGTTGAAGAAAAAGTCGCTGAAGATATTAAATATGGTTTAGAAGATGAAGAGTTAGAAGCGAAAGTAGAACACGAAAGCGTTGAAGAACTATCTAAAGCCAAGAAAAATTCATTAATATTAATTCTTTTATCAGTGTTTTTATGGTTCTTTGGATATAATGCCGTGACCACAAAACTATCTGATTACGCTCCGAAAGTTTTAGGTATGGGATTTTCTCTACCTTTACTTATAGCACAAGGAGCTGCTTTGATAGCTTTTGTTCCTATCGGTATATTAGCAACTAAAATTGGTCGTAAAAAGACAATTTTAATCGGTATTACTTTACTTACTCTTTGTTTTGGGTCTGTTTATTTCTTAACTCCGGATACATCATTTATTATGTATTTCATATTCGCATTAACTGGAATTGCATGGGCTACTATTAATGTTAACTCTTATCCAATGGTTGTTGAACTTGCTAAGGGATCAGATGTTGGTAAATATACTGGTTTCTATTACACGTTCTCAATGGCTTCACAATTGTTAACTCCGATTATATCTGGTGTTCTGATGGACATTTTGGGAAGAACAGCTTTATTCCCATATGCAACAATATTTGTAGCGCTTTCCTTTGTGACTATGTTGTTAGTTAAACACGGTGATGCAAAAGTAATTAAGAAAGATTCAACCCTAGAAAACTTTGATGTCGATATGGATTAATTAATAAAAAAAACGCCTTATTTCTTGATTTAAGAAATTAAGGCGTTATTTTTTTTCATCAGGTCTGAAATACTCAAACACAGAATTATGATAATATTTTTTAACCATATCAAATTCTAATTGGTTTCTAGCGGTGTAAGCTAAGACAACTAAACCTTTGTTATATTCTCTTTTAACATATTTGTTTGGCAAGTCTTTTAAACCATAATTTATGAAATCAGGCTTTGTCATCCAGTTTAATAACATTCTTTTTAAGATGAATTTTGTTGGTTTACTTAAAGTTTCGTCATCGATAAAATATTCTGCTAATTGACCTCTAACGATATCTGGATAATTTTTCTTAAACCAATTTAAAACTTTAGGATTGAAGGATTGAATAGCAAATTCACCTTCGTAGCCTCTAATAACTACCATAAAAGCTTCGCATAGACGATTAACATCACCTCGTGTTTTAAACTCAATTAAAAGCGGTACTTTCCCAGAGA
>CAZMMT010000056.1:0-5919 GCA_964567465.1 uncultured Candidatus Izemoplasmatales bacterium
AAAAAGGGATTTGTTTATGCAATGCTTAATAAATAAACTGCTGTGTTAGCTAAGGTAATTAGTGTGAAGAAGATGGTTGTAAAGAATACACCTGTCCAAATATTACCAGTTTTAATTGATAATCTTCTTAAGAAAACAGCGGCTACTGCTAAAGGTATAACAAGTCCTACTGCTAAGATTGAACTTAATGAGAAACTTGGATAAGCAGCTACGCCTGTAGCGTACAATACACCGTATTGATAGAACAAGAAGAATAAGATTGGTCCTATTAATAAGAAAGCTGCTAATAAGTCGCCTTTAATACCTTTGCAATTTCTTGTGTTAACAAAGATTGTAACACCAGCTGCGAAGTAATAGATTAATAATAATGGCATATATCTTAAAGCTGCAACAAATTGTGGAGCGTTAAAGATCTTAACTGCGAATGCATAGATTCTGAAGTCTGTTAAGAAAATCCATTCTACTAATGCAACTACGAATAATAAACCAGCTGCTACAGCGATAGCTGTTAAAAGACTTGTTCCTACTTGAACCCAACTAGCTTTTAAACCATAAGGGTTAGCAACGTTTTTACCATAATTGAATACTGGAGTAGTAATGAATACTACTAATAAAATTAATCCAGCTGAAGCGATAGCCCAGTATGCGATTGTATTGATTGAAGGAGCACTCCAATAAATACTATTAGTAATGATTTGTTTGTTGATTAATAACCAACGGTATGCTAAAGCAACAAATGCTACTACGAATGCGCCTGTTGTAACTTTTTGAGCTAATTTAATTGAAGCTTCATCATTTTTAGCAACTGCAGCTACCCAAACTAATAGAACAAATAGTGCTGCTGCACCAATGATATAGAACATAACATCAGCTAAAACTAAAAGTCCTGCCGAACGATCCATAAATGTTGTTAAATAGAACATCGCAATAAAGGTTGTAGCTAAGATTGCAACTGTTTTGAAAACTTTTGCAGTTTTGTTGTTTTCTTCTAAAACAACGCCTTCAGCTGTTTCTTTAGCAAATACTTTATTGAATACTGGAAGTTTAGAAATAAGAGCGAATAATGGGAATACTAAAGCAAATAAAGCTATCATCGCTATAAGTGTAAATACTTCTTTTAACCACCATGTTTGGCTTGTTGAACCAGTTGAAATTCCGTAATCTGCTAATTCGCCTAGATTATGTAAATCTAATTGGTATGTGAAAGCTTCTTCCATGAAAGTAATAGTATCTCTACCAGTAGTTAATGACCAGTGATTTTGCGGATGAGTTTCATCTGGAGTATAGATAACTCTTTGACCACCGTCTTTTTCATAAATAACACCTTGGTCAGCTGTTCCTTCGTCATCTCTACCTAAGAATTGTAAACCTACTACATCTTCAGTAAAGTCTTTGTATCTAACACTACCTGTGTTAGTTCCTGAGTTATCGAAGAAGAATTGATCCCAATGAGCTGAAATGAAACCAACTGATCTTGTTGATAACATATTCCAAGCTTCAGGTACACCGATATAACGGAAGTCAGCACCTACTGGTAAACCAGCAGCGATTTTTCTGTAACCAGAAACGCCTGCTTGCATTTCATCAAAAACAAGAGCATAGATTGATGAAAAACCACCCATTGAGTGACCGCTAACTGCGATCATTCCATTGCCATCAGCATCTTTTAAAACATAATCTTGTTCGTACATGTAGTCAGCTGCATCTTTAACTGCATTAACGAAGAAGTTGAAAGCTGCTGGAGTTTCCCAAGTTGAATCACCATGATCATACATACTGAAGGCTAAAACTACATAACCTCTTTTTGATAGTTCAATTGCAGGAATCATTTGCATTTCCGCATTGTTCAAATAACCATGAGTTAAAACAACTGCTGGGGCTGGATTATCTTCATCTACACCTTTAGGCATATAAAGATAACCTGCTAATTCACCGTTTGGAGTTTCAAAACTGATTGTGTCTACTTTTACAGACCAGAATGAGTTTTGAACCAATGAAGCAAATAAACTAGATACAAGTATTACTACTAGTAGTAACACTAGCCATTTTAATGGCTTTGATAAGTTCTTTAACATAATTTCTCCTTTTCTCTTTTCTTTCTTTTAAATTTTATATAAATTTTTATATAATCCCCTAATTTTTTGTAAATAAAAAAAGTCAAGCCAAACAAACACAAACTATGTGCTTTCTGCTTCACTCTCAACTCTTAAGCGCTTACATTATATTTTTACAGCCTAGATTATAACACTTAAAAGTAGAGGGTGTCAACAGCATTTAGTAATAGTTTTAAATTAAAACTAAATTTTAAAATGTCTTGTAGCTTCTACTGCTAATTTCCAACCCTTAAGAAGTCTTTTTCTTAAAGCTTCTTCCATCTTTGGTTGATAAGCAGTATCTTCTTTTTTACTACGTTTGATATCTTCAATATTTTGCCAATAACCTGAAGCAATACCTGCTAGATAACAAGCTCCTAAAGCGGTTGTTTCCATAATAAATGGTCTTTCTACTTTAGTGTTCATGATATCAGCTTGAAACTGCATTAAGTAATTATTAACGGTTGCGCCGCCGGTAGCTTTTACTACATCAATTTTTTGATGTGAGTCAGCTTCCATAGCTTTTAAAACGTCTGCGACTTGGAAACAAATTGATTCTAAAGTAGCTCTTGCAAGTTGTTTTTCATTTGTGCCTCTGGTTAAACCAAAAATAGCACCCTTAGCTTCACTATCCCAATAAGGAGTACCTAAACCGACAAAAGCTGGAACAAAGTAGACGCCTTCATTGCTTTTTAATTCTTTAGCTAGTTTTTCCGTTTCATCAGCGCTTTTAATGATCTTTAAACCATCTCTAAGCCACTGCACACTAGAACCACCGACAAAAACACTTCCTTCTAGCGCATAGACTAGTTTGTCTTTAATCTTCCAAGCGATTGTTGATAACATTCCGTTTTCTGATTTTACAACTTTATCACCTGTATTCATCAATACGAAACAACCAGTTCCATAAGTTGAATTAACCATACCTTCATGACAACAAAGTTGACCGAAAAGTGAAGCTTGTTGATCACCGGCTACGCCCATGATTGGAATTTTTTCACCGTAGAAACTTCTTGGTGAAGTTTCACCGTAGAAATAACTTGAATCACATACTTCCGGTAAAATACTCTTAGGAATGTCCATAATCTTTAATAATTCATCGTCCCACTTTAATTCATGAATATTATAAAGTAAAGTTCTTGAAGCATTAGAATAATCAGTTCGGTGAATATTGCCGGTTAATTTATATATCAACCATGAATCAACAGTCCCAAAAGCTAGTTTGCCTTTAGCAGCTTTTTCTCTAGCGCCTTTAACATTATCTAAAATCCATTTTACTTTAGTACCACTAAAATAAGCATCGATTAAAAGGCCAGTTTTATTTCTAATTAGTTCTTCATAACCTGAAGCCTTTAATTCATCGCAGATTGGTGCTGTTTGACGTGATTGCCAAACTACTGCATTATAAATTGGTTCACCATTATCTCGGTCCCAAATGATTGAAGTTTCTCTTTGATTAGTTATTCCTATCGCTTGAATTTGGTTTGGAAGAATATTCTTTAAAACAAGTGCTTGAGTTATGGTTGAGATGACACTCAACCATATTTCATTGGCGTCTTGTTCTACCCAACCTGGTTTTGGATAATATTGTTTGATTTCTTTATTAGCAACCGAAACAATATTAGAATTTTGGTCGAAGATAATCGCTCTAGTGGAGGTAGTTCCTTGATCAATAGCTAAAATGTATTTTTTCATTTTCTTTCCTCCTTTCTTTTAATTTCTTTTGTTAGTACGATATTTGCATTGGTGTTTAAGATATGTTCAATAACAATATCACCAATATTCATTTCTTTATCAATAACAATTTTATTAATTTCTTCCATTGCCTTCATCAACAACCCCTTTGGAATTGGTTGATCGGTTTTAACACTCGCTCGAGGAATTTCAGGAAATATTGTTTTTACAGTTGTCGTTAAGATTCTTGTGGGATTAGTCATTTCATTTTTAACGTAAATCTCACCGCGTTTACATTGATTACCAGTTATTCCACCTTGGTCATCAACTATGACTCTACAACCTCTAGGACAAACTATACAAATAAATTCTTTTGCCATAGCCTACACCTCCTCAATTTCAATCATAATATCTTGATTCTGATCTAATTCAAGGTATGGGAAAGTTAAAGTTTCCATTTCTGCCGGAACGATAAAAGCTCTTCTCTTTTGATAGATAATCTTTTCTCCTTGATAAACCTTTACTAATGCTTTTTCAAGCTTTTTTGATGATCTAAAGCTTACTAGTAAATCTTTTTCAATCCAACCAAAATCTAAGTATTGAGGAGCTACATAGAGGATATTTTTACCAGGATTAATCGCTATCTTTTTCCTATTTGTAACTAATCCATCTAAATAATCACTAGCGCTTAATCCGGCTCTACTGCTTTCTTTAGAAACATTATCAACCAAATCATGTACTTGAAGACTATTACCACAGATAAATAATCCTTTTACAGAAGTTTCATATGCTTGATTGATTTTAGCACTTTTAGTTTTAGGATCAACCTCCACAAATAAATCATCTAACAGTGTTATATCTGGAATTAGACCAATTGACAAAAGCAATGTGTCTACTTCAAAATGCTTTTCTGTATTCGGTATAGGATTAAATCTCTCATCTACTTGTTGAATGGTTATCGCGCTTAACCTTTTATCTTCATCCGCTTCAACATTAGTTACAGTATGGGACAAATAAAGCGGTATATCAAAATCATTTAAACATTGGACAATATTACGGTTAAGTCCATTTGAATAAGGCATTATTTCCGCTACACCTAAAACTTCAGCACCTTCAAGATACATTCTTCTCGCCATGATAAGACCAATGTCACCACTACCTAAGATAAAAACTTTCTTACCGACCATATAACCATTGATATTAAGATATCTTTGCGCACTACCAGCAGTGATTACACCGTTTGGTCTATCTCCAGGCATTGAAATTTGACCTCTTGTTCTTTCATAACAACCACTTGAGATAATTACTGATCTGGCAGTTATATTTCTTATCCCTAATTCTTTTGAAGAAAGCGTGATTATAAAATCATCATTATTTTTATCTAATTTAATAACTGTAGTATTAACAAGATAATCAATCTTTAAATCCATAAATTCTTCAATAAACTTATGAGCATATTCTGGACCGGTGTATTCTTCTTTAAATACTTCTAACCCAAAACCGTTATGAATACATTGGTTTAAGATTCCGCCTAAACTTTCTTCTCTTTCAATTAATAATACGTCCTTATTTCTTTTCTTGGCGGAGATGCTAGCAGCAAGACCTGAGGCACCACCACCAATAACAACAATATCTCTTATCATAATTTCACCTTCGTCTCAGAAACAAACAACTTTGTTTCTTCTTTATCGTAAGCCACATCTAAAGGTGACATGTTAAACTCTTTAGCTATCATTTTCATAATCTTTTCTTCGCAGTAACCGCCTTGACAAAGTCCCGCACCAGCTCTAGTTCTCTTCTTAATGCCTTTAATTGTATTAGAACCTAAAGGTCCATGCATTGCGTCAAGGATTTCTTTCTCAGTGATTTTTTCACATTTACAGATGATATTTCCATATGATGGTTCATCTTTAATCAATGCTTGTTTTTCTTCTTGAGATAATCTATGAAACATTTTTCTTTTTTGACGATAAGGATTAAATTCTTTATTTACATCATACTTCTCATTTACATTCATCACGTCATTTACTAAATATTTAGCAATCGCAAAACAAGCTGTTAAACCAGGTGAATCAATACCACCTAAATGATAAAGGTTAGAGAATTCTAATGATTCTTTAATATAGAAATCATCATAATCAGAAGTTGATCT
>CAZMMT010000057.1:0-5836 GCA_964567465.1 uncultured Candidatus Izemoplasmatales bacterium
ACTGGAACTGCTTCTCCAGCATAAATAGATTTTTTCAATCCTGAACGGATTTCATCCATTGTAAGTTCTTCGCCTTCAAAATACTTTTCAAGTAATTCTTCATCTGATCCAGCAACAGCTTCAATTAAATCTTGTCTTAAAGATTCAACTTTTTCCATTTTTTCTGGATAAATATCGCCGTCAACTGATTTAGTTCCGTCGTAAATTCTTGCCTTTAATTCAACGATGTCCGCAAATCCGTTAAATTCATCACTTTTACCTAAAGGCAAACAGAATGGTACAGCTTGTTTACCAAGTTTAGTTCTAATTTCTTCAAGAACTTCTTCAAACTTGATATTTTCTTTGTCCATTTTGTTTAAGAATATGATTGCCGGTAAATTTCTCTTCTTGATTTCTAACCACATTTTTTCAGTTCCAACTTGAACACCACTTGATGCATCAACAACCAAAATTGCGGCATTAGCAACAGCTAAAGAATGAGTAATGTCACCAATTAATTCGTCAGCTCCAGGAGCATCTAAAATATTGATTTTTGCTTCTTTAAATTCTAATGGCAATATTCCAGTTGATAAAGAACTAAGCTTACCTTGTTCTTCTGGAGTATAGTCAGAAATTGTTGTTTTTTTCTCAATACTACCTTTCTTATCAATCGCTCCAGCTGTGAAAGCTAAAGATTCTGATAAAGATGTTTTGCCACTTCCTAAGTGGCCAAGTAGGATAACGTTTCTTAAAGCATTCGCCTTATATTCGTTCATATAATAAATCTCCTTCCATTTAAAACGCTTTCAGTCTTATTACATTATATCATAATTGATAAAAAATAAAAGATAATAAAAACCGTTTTTTACATCAAAATATACTCAAAATGCTGTTTAATAATTCACAACACAGAAATTTTTATATTTAACTACATAATCATAGAAATAAAAAGACATTCTGAATGCAGAATGTCTTAATCTTTAATTTAATCTTTGACTCTAAATTGGCAGGGGTGACAGGATTCGAACCCGTACAAACAGTTTTGGAGACTGTCGTGCTACCGTTGACACCACACCCCTAAAGAGTCATATAATATTATGATATATTATTAACGATTAGTCAAGAAATATCTTTACTGGGATAACTTTTTTTGTTGGGAAGACTTGATAATTTTTCTTCTTGTGAACTCTTCTCTTTCCCTTTCTTCCAAGGTATCACTAATAAATTTAATCTTGATTTTATAATCAGGAATTACGATGTTCTTTAATGCGTTAGCCCTTTTTCTAGTCTTTCGAATCGCATCAGCTAGACGATATAGACTATTATCAACTTCTGCTAGAATCAATGTAAGATCTCGAACTTTAAGAAAACTTTTGTAGGCATAGTCAAACTTGGTATTAGTACTTGAAATACCATACCTAATTTTAACATCCTCTTCTTCATATAATACTTTTGGGATTTCAACACCCATAACAGAACGATAAGTTATGTCAAGGTTGTTGTCAATTGGTATCGCCTTAGCGATATCGTTGATAACCCCTAAAGTTATGTTAGCTTCTTGAAGCGTAAAATAAGCACGTTGATAGATATAAGCAATTTCAGTTCTTAAGGTTCTTACTCTTTCAACTTGTTTCATCATTTCGCGAATAAGAATATTACGTTTTCTATCCATCAACTCATAGCCTAATTCTGCTAATTTAACGGTCTTTTTTAAAGCTAACAAATTTCCCTTAGTAGGGAAAATCTGTTTTTGAGACATTTTAAATCTCCTCTTTGTTTAGCTCTTTTATAAAAGTTTTCTTATCTAACTCAAAAGCTCCAACAGCTTCATCGTGATTATAATGTTCATCTAATACCAATTCATCTGTTCGGTCTAATTCTTCTCTTGGGAAGATTGATAATAACTTCCAACCCAAATCTAATGTATCTTTGATTTCGCGATTAATATAACCTTGAGAGATAAAATATCTTTCAAAGTATTTACCAAATTGGATATAACTTTTATCCGCAGGGCTTAATTCGTCTTCACCGATTACCGAAGCTAAGCTTCTAGCATCCATAACTCTTGCATAAGATGCGAAAAGTTGATTCATTAGCGCTTGATGGTCATCTCTAGTATATCCTGCACCAATACCGTCTTTCATTAATCTTGATAAAGAAGGCAGAACCCCAATTGGAGGATATATACCTTGCTGATGAAGGTCTCTATCTAAAACGATTTGTCCTTCAGTAATATAACCTGTTAAGTCAGGAATTGGATGAGTTATGTCATCATTTGGCATTGTTAAAATTGGAATTTGTGTAACTGATCCCTTTGCAGTTTTGATTATACCTGCTCTTTCAAACAAAGATGCCAAATCAGAGTATAAATAACCTGGATAACCTTTTCTACCTGGAATCTCACCTTTACTAGAAGAGAATTCTCTCAAAGCTTCACAATAAGCGGTTACATCAGTCATTACAACTAGAATATGCATATCATGTTTATAAGCTAAATACTCAGCTGTTGTCAGTGCACATCTTGGGGTTAATAGTCTTTCGATAATTGGATCGTTTGAAAGGTTCAAAAACATAACAACATTATCCAATACTCCAGCCTCTTCAAATGATCTTCTAAAATAGTTAGCTACATCATTAGTAACACCCATTGCCGCAAATACAATAGCGAATTTTTCGTTCTTTTCTCCTGACAATTTAGCTTGTTTTACAATTTGAACAGCTAAATCGTTGTGAGGCATACCAGAACCTGAAAAAATCGGTAATTTTTGACCTCGAATCAGTGTAGTAAGTCCATCAATACTTGAAATTCCGGTATTGATGTAATTTTTAGGATATAAACGCGATACTGGATTTAAAGGTTCACCATTAATATCTTTATATTCATCGACATAAACTGGTCCTAGATTATCAATTGGATTACCAATACCGTTAAAGACTCTTCCTAATACGTTCTTTGATAATCCCATTTCCATAGGCTTACCTTTGAACTTAATGACAGTGTTAGTTAATGATAAGTCTCTTGTACCTTCAAAAACTAGTATAGCAACTAAATCGCCGTTTATTTCAACGACTCTACCATGTCTAACTGTACCGTTATCCAATCTTATTTCAACTACTTCTTCAAATCCGATACCCTTAACGTTATCTAAAAAGATTAACGGGCCGTTTATTTCTTTTAATCCTATATATTGAAGATTCATATTCGGCCTCCTTACTTGATAGCACTGAATGCTTCATCTATCATCTTGTAATAATCTTCGAATAAGTCCAAATTGTCATTTGGAACTTCGTATTTTACCTTAATTACTTTTTCAAACATATTTGTTCTCAACAATAAACTGAAAGCTTTTCCTTCTTTCAAAACTTGTTGAGATATTCTTTCCAAATAAAGTATTAATTTCATCATTTTTAATTGTTTTTCTAGCGGAACAAAAGTATCGTCTTTATGGAAAGCGTTTTGTTGAAGATACCCAACTCTAATTACTCTAGCAATCTCAAGAACTAATTTTTGATCATCTGGTAAAACATCTTTACCAATTAGTTTTACGATTTCCATAAGTTTATTTTCTTCAGCTAAAATAGTAATAAACTTTTGTCTTGCTTCTAAAAATTCTGTACTTATATTTTTGTTAAACCACTTACTTAAATCGTTAATATATTCAGAATAACTTAAGTTCCAATTAATTGCAGCATAATGTCTAGCATAAGCTAATTCTTTATCCAAAGCCCAGAACGCTCTAACAAATCGCTTTGTATTTTGCGTAACTGGTTCAGAGAAATCCGCACCTTGTGGTGAAATTGCTCCAACGATTGAAACAGATCCAGATCTTTCGCTCAAAGTATCTACATAACCAGCCCTTTCATAGAACTGTGAAATTCTACTAGGTAAATAAGCAGGGAATCCTTCTTCAGCTGGCATTTCTTCCAAACGACCACTGATTTCTCTTAAGGCTTCTGCCCATCTTGAGGTTGAGTCAGCCATCAATGCAACATGGTATCCCATATCTCGGTAATATTCAGCTATTGTAACACCCGTATAAATGCTTGCTTCTCTAGCTGCAACTGGCATATTTGAAGTATTAGCAATTAAAACTGTTCTTTCAATAAGTGGCTTATTGCTCTTAGGGTCAATCAACTCTGAAAACTCATCAAGAGTTTGAGTCATTTCGTTTCCTCTTTCACCACAACCGATATAAACAATAATATCTGCGTCACACCATTTAGCAAATTGATGTTGCATCATTGTTTTTCCGGTTCCAAATCCACCAGGCACAGCTGCGCTACCGCCTTTTGCAATTGGAAATAATGTATCGATTACTCTTTGCCCACTGACCAATGGAATTGTTAATGGTAATCTCTTGCTAATTGGTCTTGGTTCTTTAATCGGCCATTTTTGAACCATCGTTAAATCATGAAGATGATTATTGCTATCCTTAACTTGGATAAGGACGTCTTCCATCTTATATGTCCCATTAGGTTTAACCATAACGATTTCTCCCGAAACATTTTTTGGAACTAATAATCGATGCTCAATTAATGATGTTTCTTGAATAACTGCGAATATTTGGCCAAAACGGATATGTTCTCCAACAGAAACTTTAAAAGTCACATCCCATTGTTTTTCCATATCTAAACAAGGAATATTTGTTCCTGGTTTTATATATGCTCCACTACTTTCGAATATTGTGTGCAATGGTCTTTGAATTCCATCAAAGATATTTCCTAAAAGTCCAGGCCCTAAAACAGCAGATATCGCTTCACCTGAACTATATACTTTTTCTCCTCTTTGTAAACCAGTAGTAGACTCATAAACTTGGATTACTGTAAAGTTATCGCTGATAGAAATAACTTCACCTAAAAGTTTTTGTTTTCCAACAAAAACCTTCTCCATAATTTTAAAGTCTTTAGCATTTTTTACTTTTATTACTGGCCCATTAATTGAGTAAACTTCATTCATAAAAACACCTCAAATCCTTATTTAGCTGCTAAATCAGAATGTTCGTAGAACCAATGTTGTTTTTCTGTCAACTTAGCATCTATCGTTTCATCAAGCATAAATCCCATATCGAAACAAACAGCAGAAAAACCACCAATTTCAATTTCATTTATTTCCTTGATAGTAAAATCTCCATTAAAGTTCTTTTTAATTCCTTCAATAGCTACTTTATCATCTGCTTTAACTCTAAATTCAACCTTTTTAGAACTAAACTTCTCATTGATTACATCAACTTTAGTTTTAATATACTTTTTATACTCGTCTGTTTTAACAAAATTGTCTAATTTAACTCTAGCTTCAGATACTATTGAATCTAAAAGTTCTTTTCTTTTTGTCATTAAAATTCTTGTGTATTCATTTCTTACCTTGCTTAAATTAGCACTAAAATCAGCGTTTAGATCATTTAAATCTAACTCTAAACCACGAAAAACTCGAGAATGTAACTCAGACTCGATTCTAGCTATATTTTTAGATTTATTTTCTTCAATTTCTTTTTTTAGTTTTTCTATTTTTTGATCAGCATTCGAAATGATATCTTTTGAAAACAAACGATATGCATCTTCGTTATTATTAAAGTACGGCATATTTCACCTCACAATTTTACGCCGATGGCTTCACTCACATATTCATCGATACTAGTACCAATTTTTGAGTCGCCGTGGCGATCTGGAATTTCCACAATAAGCGGTTTTGTTCGCTTAAGTTTTAACTCCGATATTACTTCAGGACAAAGTTCAATCAACTTGGTTGTTATTAACAAAATCCCGACTGATTCGTCATGCAAAACCCTTTCAACTTCCATCAATAATTTACTTCGTTCATGCAGAACAACGCCTTCTATTCCTACAAGGCGCATTCCCA
>CAZMMT010000058.1:0-5783 GCA_964567465.1 uncultured Candidatus Izemoplasmatales bacterium
ATTTTTAAATCTGGCGATCCAGCTAAAAGAGCTCAAGCAATCGTAAAAGCAGTTACTAACTATAACAACCCAAAAATCTTAGCGGAAATAAGTGAAAACTTAGGTGAAGCTATGGTTGGAATCAACGAACAAGAAATCAATCTATTAATGGCTGAAAGAGGAAAATAATATCATGCAGATTGGCGTATTGGCATTACAAGGAGCTTTCATCGAACACCAGTCAATGCTTCAAAAACTAGGAGTCAAATCCTTTACAATTAGAAATCTAAAAGATTTAGATAATCCAATGGACGGAATAATTCTTCCTGGAGGCGAAAGTACAACTATGTATAAACTCCTTCAAGACTTAAAATTAGAACAACCGATAAAAAGCCTTATAAATAGCGGTCTACCAGTAATGGGAACCTGCGCTGGATTATTACTTCTTGCTAAAGAAATCCATAATTATGATAAACCTTTCTTACAAACTATGGATATCACCGCAAAGAAAAATGCTTATGGCAAACAACTCGGATCATTTAAAACAATCGCTAGTTTTAACAACGAAGAAATGCCATTTGTCTTCATCCGCGCTCCTTTCATCGAAAGAGTTGGAAAAGACGTTGAAGTCCTAGCTACAGTAGACGAAAGAATTGTCGCCGCAAGACAAAACAATCAACTAGCAGTTGCTTTTCATCCCGAACTTACAAACGATTTAACCGTTCATAAATACTTCATAAACATGATAAAAAAATAACGAAGTCAATTTTGACTTCGTTTTCTTTTTTCCTATTCAACAAATTCTCTTTTAACTCTTGATTTTGCCATATTGCATAATAACTCATAAGTAATCGTATCAGCGATCTTAGCCATCGGTTCAAGTGGTTTATTTCTACCAAACACTTCAACCTCATCCCCAACTACAATATTTACATCAGTCGCATCAACCATTGTAAGACCCATGCAAACTCTACCTAAAACTTTTAACTTTTGACCTTTATAATAAAAGTAATCTTTATTACTAAAAACTCGCATATATCCATCCGCATAGCCAATCGCAATAGTCGCAACTTTCATTTTCTTATCGGCTTTAAAGGTTCTTCCATAACTTACGGTTTCTTCACTTTCAATTTCTCTTAAAGCAATAACCTTAGCTAAAACTGTCATCACCGGATAAAAATCATAATCGCTTTCTACTGGCGGATACCCATATAAAGCAATACCGGATCTCGCCAAATCATAATCATCAAAATTTAAAATATTTAATCCAGCACTATTCTTGATATGAACCAATCCATAATCAATATCTTGATTTTTTAATTCATTTAATAAAGACTTAAATACTTTCTCTTGATAAAGTGTAAAACTCTTATCGCTATCAGCTGAAGTGAAATGCGTGTAAATCCCACACAAATTAACATTCTTAAGTTCACTAATTCTTCTAATTTCTTCAACTGCTTTTAAAATATCTTTTTCATGATGACAGAATACTCCAAGCCTAGACATACCCGTATCAACATTAACATGAACATTAATCTCAAAACCTTGGTCATCTAATTCTTTAGCGTAATCAAAAGAATCAACTGTTTGAACTAAATTATAATCCTTTAAAAACCGAGCATTTCTTCGATCAGTTTTTCCAAAAATTAAAATCTCGCCACCGACCCTGACCTCTCTTAACTCAATCGCTTCTTTAAGAGCAGTGACTGCGAAATAATTAACCCCGTGCTTAAAGAGATACTTTGAACACTCCTTACTTCCATGTCCATAAGCATCAGCCTTTACAACTGCATAAACTCCCTTTTCATGATTAAGCAGTTTCAAAGTCTCATAATTTTTTAATAAAGCTTTTAAATCAATTATCGCAGTTACTCTGTCTTCAACCATTATTTACTAACCTTTAACTCCTTTATTCCACCCATATAAGGAACTAAAACATCAGGGATTATAACCGTGCCATCCTTAGTTTGGTTTTGTTCCAAAATCGCAGGTAAAAGTCTAGATGTAGCTAAACCTGAACCATTTAAAGTATGAAGATATTCAACCTTACCTTCAGCGTTACGATATCTCATCATCCCGCGTCTTGCTTGAAAACTTCTTGAATTAGAAACGCTACTTACTTCTTTATAAATTCCAATTGAAGGTAACCATACTTCAATATCAAAAGTTCTAGCCATCGCAAAACTAACGTCCCCGGCAGCGAGTTTAGAAACTTGATAATGAAGCCCTAACTTCTTCATCAAGGTTTCTGCCTTTACCATCAACTCTAAGAAAGCATCATCACTATCTTCAGGCTTTGTAAACTGAACCATCTCAACCTTGTTGAACTGATAACCTCTAATCGTTCCTCTTTCTTCACTCCTGTAGCTTCCTGCTTCTCTTCTAAAACAAGGTGTATAAGCAAAATACTTTCTTGGTAAATTCTTTAAATCTAAAATTTCATTACGATGAAGATTTATCAAAGCCGTTTCCGCTGTCGGTAATAAAAACTTCTTAGGACTTTCATCCTTTAACCAAAAGACATCTTCTTCAAACTTTGGAAACTGACCAGCAGTTAATCCGCTCTCATAATTAAGCAGATTCGGTAACATCATGAACTCATAACCGTCTTTTAAATGTTCATCGATAAAGAAGTTAATCAAAGCCCATTCTAATCTCGCACCTAAATTCGTATAGATCCAAGTACCTCTACCACTGATCTTAGCTGCTCTTTCATAATCGATCAAGCCTAAAGCTGTAGCAAGTTCGACATGATCTTTAATCTCAAAATCAAATTTAGGTTTATCCTTAAAGACACATACGACCATATTATTTTCTTTTTCACCAGATAACAGATCCTCATCAGGTAAATTCGGTAACTTTAGTAAAAATTCATTCATTTCTTTTTCAATTTCTCCTAAAGTTACTTCATCGCTTTCAACGGCATTCTTAATCTTTTCGATTTCTTCAAAAAGTTCAGTCGTGTCTTTCTTTTCTCTTTTATATTCACCGATAGATTTAGACAGTTTATTTCTTAAAGCTCTAACTTCTTCAATCTTCTTAATAAGTTCGTTTCTTTTTTCTCTTAAAGACAAAAAATGGTCAAAGTTAACTTCAAACCCTCTTTTTAACAAACTATTTTTAACATACTCGGGATTACTTACAATTAATTCTACATCCAACATAATAACTTCTCCTTAAATTTTTATAAAAAAAGTCCTCTACAAAAAAATGTAAAGGACGAATTTTTTAACCCGTGGTGCCACCTTAGTTCTAGCATTATAATAAACTAGCTCTTTAATTAACTTTTGATAACGCAGCTTAATATCTGCGGAGATGATTAGTCTCACTCCAAGGTAGAAAAGCATTTTAAACTAACGTCAATCTTTCACCTAATAACTGACTCTCTTCTTGGTTAATTCAACCCAAAACACTTTATCCTCTTCATCATTTTCAACAATCATTATATGTAAATATCTCATTAAAGTCAAGCAACAGTTAAGAATTTGTTTCTGTCATTAAAATCTTAGCGTTAGTTTCATTCTTAGTCGCTAAATTTCTAACCCAATTTTCTTTTCTATATCTCGATAAAGCAAATATCGATTTCGGTAACTCTAAGCCTTGAACAATCAAGAACAACATCACAACATTTAGATTAGTTACTCTCGCTAAAATAAATATCAGCGGAACTTGAACAACCCACATATAGCCAGAATCCATTAACATCGTTGACCTGGTATCGCCACCGGATCTTAAAGTGAAATACATCGATACATTAAAGGAGAACACCGGAATAAATATTGCGTTAATCCGAATATTCTTACCCGCTAATATCTTGGTCGCTTCACTTACATCATATAAATCAACAATAAAGAAACTTAATCCGAATAAAATCAGTCCGGTAAAGAATGCAAAAACAACCGCAAATGCTATAACTTTCTTCGCATTATCCTTAGCTTCTTCTAGCATGTTCTTTCCTAAAGTATTGCCGACTAAAACTGCTATTCCGGTACCTATACCCCCGAAAGTCACAAATACTAACTGACTTATCGCTCCAGTAATAGTCATAGCTGCTAAAGAAATATCGCCTCTAGTGGAGTAACTTTGCATAAACATAGTTTGTCCCATTGACCAAAAGAACTCATTTAATAAAAGCGGTATCGCCATAATAAAGATTCCTTTTAAAACAACCTTTTCAATCTTAAAGATATCTTTTACTCTGGTATTAAAAATCTTTCCTTTTTTTACCAATAGAATCATCATTAACCCAAATTCCACAAACCTAGAAGCAAGCGTTCCGTAAGCAGCACCCTCTACACCTAATGCTGGAAAACCAAATTTACCAAAAATCAATAAGTAGTTCAATCCAGTATTAGTCAATATCGCCGCTATGGTTATATAAAGCAAAACCTTAGTTACGCCAATTTCTCTAAATGTAGTAGATATCGCAATTGAAAACGCCCATGGCAACATACTCCATTTAACGATATTTAAATAATCCATTCCCCCTGCTAAAGTAACTTCATTCTCAGTAAACAAACCAATTAAAAACGGACCAAACACACTAAATACAAATACACTTAAGATGACCAACATCAAAGCTACTATCAGTTTAAACCTAAAGGTTTCTTTTAACTTCTCAACTTCACCGCTTCCGAAATACTGAGCAGTAAATATACCAGCTCCACCAAGTGCACCGAAAGTAATCAGGATAATCACAAAATACAGTTGATTAACAACTGAAACTGAGTTGATTGATGATTCTCCCAAACTACCAACCATCAAGTTGTCTATCAACTGTAATGAAGAGGTTAAAAGCTGCTGAAGAACAATCGGCAGCGAAACTTGAAATAATCTTTTATAAAATACTCTACTACCAATCAAACTACGCATAAAAGCCTCTATTTTTTCTTACTATTGAATACCTTTCTTAAATTAAGACATCCATAAGTATAAACTTTCGTATTAAAACTATCGGGAATATCAAAATAATACCCCTTATTCTTATCTAGTAAAACCACTATAACAGACGTAAAGAACTTAGCAGTATTTAGCTCTTCTTTAACTAAATACTCTTTCGATATTTTCTTCACTAGATCCTTTTCATTTTCCGTTACATTATCAAGCTCATAAATTAGCGCTGCACTAATATTATTACAACCATTATTATAAAATCTTCTTAGTTTAACCACTTCTTTATCTAAACTACTCTCAATATCTTTATCATTCATAAACTTCCCGTAATAACATACTCCTTGAGAAGCAACTTTCTTAAAATAATAGCCATTGCTTAATAATTCATAATTATTTTTTAATAAAGATTCTTTTAGTTCATCAATTGAATTATATTCAACTTCTTTTAGTTCAATTGATTCATATAGGTCTTTTTTATTCTTAAAGCCATACTTTTCTGAATCTCTTTTAATTATCCCTTTTAAAAACAAATAACCGCCCAGAAAAACAAAAAAGACGATAATGCCATAACTAATCCAATTCTTATCAGGATAAGAACTATCCAAGATTAAACTCATGAAAAATGCAATAAAACCTAAAACCAAAAATATTTTTGAAAAGACGTTTAAAACTAAGATCTCTTTCTTATCCTTAGGTTTGTTTTCACTCATTATTAATCACCCCTAATCTAACCCCTATAATTTTATCATACTAAAGAAATTTTAAGAAGAAAAACAATCTAAGAAAATAAAAAAAGCACCATAACTTTTTGTGAGTTATAGTGCATTTGAAATTTAACCTATTCAATCTCTAATAGAAGATTCTTCTTTTTCTCGTAATCAGCTTCAGTGATAAGACCGTCTTCCACCATC
>CAZMMT010000059.1:0-5638 GCA_964567465.1 uncultured Candidatus Izemoplasmatales bacterium
GTTTAAATCCTTTCATTCTTCTAACCAATAGATGAGCTCCAGCAATTAAAGCTTGAGTAGCGCCACTTGAAACAACGGCATCGTTTTCTTCAAGTCTAAGACTTGATAAAGCCACTACCATTGAAGAATCTTTATGAGTTTTAATCGCTTGAATAGGGTTCTTCTCTCCCATTGGTATGGCATACTTTGCGTCAACAACATTTATTCTAGTTGAATCTGTTAAATATTTAGCAATAATATCTTTATCACCATAAAGATTGATTTCGATATCATCAATTTTTTTGATTGCGAGCATAGCTCCTTGAATCTGTTCTTTTGGGGCATAATCGCCGCCCATTGCGTCAATCCCAATTCTAATCATATTAAACACCTCTCCCCTTAAAAAGTATATCACAATCTAATCTAAATTATAAGATTCAATTGATTTTAAACATGCATTTGTTAGCTTTCTTGATATCGCGTCATTGCTTTCAATAACTCTTTTGGCATCATGAAATGCTTTTTCGCGAATTTCTTCATCATTAATGAGATTAGCGAACTTGAAATTAGGTATTCCTGCTTGGGTTTTACCGAAAACTTCACCCGGACCTCTAGTTGCTAAATCATATTCCGATATTTTAAATCCGTCATTGGTTTTCTCTAGTATATTGAGTCGATCATTTTCTTCTGATAAATTATCAACGACCAGATAACAATAAGCCGCTAAATCATTTCTACCGACTCTTCCTCGTAGTTGATGGATTTGTGCTAATCCGAATGAATTAGCATTAAATATAACCATTGTGGTCGCATTAGGAATATTAACGCCAACTTCCACGACTGTAGTAGATACTAGAATTTGGATTTCATTACTTAGAAAACGATTAAGAATTATAGTTTTCTCAGAGTCATTCAATTTTCCATGTAAGATATCGGTTTTAGCGGTTTTGAATCTCTTAACAATCATATTTAAAGCTTCTTCTACAGAAACTGTAGTTCGGGTTTCGCTTTCTTCAATTAAAGGGCAAATTACGTAAACTTGATGATTGTTACTCAATTCAATATCAATGGTTTTGTATGCTTTTTCTAAATCTTCAAAACTAATAACTTCAGTTTCAACATTTTGACGATTAGATGGTTTTTCTTTGATTGAAGAAACATCAGTGTTTTCGAATAAGGATATAGCTAAGGTTCTTGGAATAGGTGTAGCTGTCATCATTAATATATCTGGGTTAATTCCTTTTTCGCGGATGATTCTTCTTTGTTGAACACCAAAACGTTGTTGTTCGTCAATTACTACGAAACCAAGATTATTAAATATAATGTCGTCTTGTAAAAGACTGTGAGTTCCAATGATAATATTGGTTTTTCCTTTTTGGACATTTAGAAGAATATTTTTTCGGTTGTTTGGCGTTATATCACTTGTAAGTAATTCTACTTGAACATGTTGTGGTTCGAGTAATTTTATAAATGTAGAATAATGTTGATTTGCTAAAACTAAAGTTGGTGCTAAGATTGCAACTTGATAATTAGCAGTAACAATTGCATATGCTGCTATAACAGAAACAATTGTCTTTCCCGAACCAACGTCTCCTTGCAAAAGTCGATTCATTCTTGTGCTTTTTTTGAAATCTAAAAAAATCTCATTGGTTGCTTGTTTTTGATCATTTGTTAATTCAAAAGGAAGCTTCTTAATAAAGTCTCTAATTACATTAATATCGTAATTCTTCTTTGGTGATGTAATTCTTGAGTTTAACTTTTTAATTAACTCAATTCTGATTCCGAACCTTAGAAACTCGTCATAGATTAATCGTTTTTTTGCGCTTTGGATTTCTTCTAAAGTCTTAGGTTGATGAATAGAAGTAATGATTTCATTGATATCCAAGAATTTTTGTTCATTTTTTATAAAATCCGGTATGTCATCATCAATATTATACTCATTTTGAAGGATATTATTGACAATAGTACTCATCCTGTATTCGGTAATGTCATTTATTCCATATATTGGTTTTATACCTTCTTTAAAGTTATCTAATAGCACTAGATTACTAGCTGTAAAGTTATAATAATTTTTGATAAATTTTCCAGATACAACAACAAATGTTCCGATGTTTAAAGAATGAGAAAGAAATTCTCGATTAAATATCGATACTTGAAATTTGAAAGCATTTTTTTCGCATTGAAATGATAGTTTTGTTAGTCTTTTTCGGATATAGAAAAGCTTTGGTTTACTAATGATTTGACAGGAGAACATCATATGCTTATTAATTTCCCGAGAGGTTATATCATCTAGTTTATTTATATCGTATTTTTTTGGAAAAGTTAAAAGCACATCTTCTATGGATGTGATGTTTAAAGCATTCAATTTACTTAGTGTAGTTTTACCTACTCCAGAAATTTCTTTCAGTAGCATTTTTACCTCAGGTTAAATGTAAAATTTATGTATGTATATTATAACACTAAGATTAGTTTTTTTTAGTGTTGTTTACGAATAAATTAATGTAAATTTTGTTAAAAAAAAGAGTATCCGAAGATACTCAATATTTTTTATTCTAAAGAAATGATGTAGGAATAAATATCTTGTCCGCCGTTGATAACGTCAACTTCTAAACCAAGTTCGTCATCAATAAAGTCAACTAATTCATCAACTTCTTTCTTGTCGACACCTAGACCATACATAATTGTAATAATTTCTGATGATTCATCAGCCATTTCTTTTATTAAAGTTCTGACAACTTCTGTTCTTTCTTTATGTGTAGTGATTATTTGACCATCCAAGATTCCCATGAAGTCATCTTTAAAGATATCAATTCCATTATTCTTTGAATCTCTGATGGCAAAGGTTACTTCACCTGTTTTTACTTTAGTTAAATATTCACTCATTTCTTCAATATTACTATCAATTTCTTGAGTCGCATCAAACATTGTTAATGCTGAATATCCTTGTGCAACTGTTTTGGCCTTTAATACATAGACGTCTTTATCTTCAATCATATCTCTAGCTGTCTCAGCTGATAACATTACGTTTTTGTTGTTAGGGATAATGATGATGTGATCTGCGTTGATTTGTTCAACGGCTTTAACGAAATCTTCAACTGAAGGATTCATAGTTTGACCACCGTCAATAATATAGTCACAACCCATTTCAATAAATGTGTCCTTTAAACCTTTGCCATTAACAACTGCAACTATTGCATATTTCTTCTTAATTCTTGGTGCAACTGAAGCGGAGTGATCGTGACCACATTCGCAATCATCTTGAAAATCTGCTTCTTGATGAATTAGTACTTCTGTATGTTGAAGATTCATATTTTCAATTTTCAAATTAACGAAGAAACCAAAATGTTGCGCTAAATTAAGTGCATCTCCTGGTGTTTGCGTATGGATGTGCACTTTAAGAATGTTTTCATCTTGTACTACAACCAATGAGTTTCCAAGCGGTGAGATCATATCGATAAAATCTTTTTGTGAAAATTCACTCATTTTCTCGATTTGCATGATAAATTCAGTACAATAACCGAAGTCTTCACCTTCAGCATGTTTATAATTAGTTAAATCAACTTTATAATCTGTAGAAGGTTCAGCTTTATCAGTATAAATTTTACCGATTAGAGCATCTCTCATTCCTTCAACAATTTCAATAAATCCTGCGCCACCGGAATCAACAACTCCAACTTCTTTTAAAACCGGTAAAAGATCAGGTGTTCTTTCTAATGATGCATATAGTTCTTTAATATATAGTTCAAATAGTTCTTCAAAGTCATCAACGTCTTGGTAAACAGAGATTGCTTCATCAGCACCTTCTCTAGATACAGTTAACATTGTTCCTTCTACTGGGTGAATTACAGCTGAATAGGCTTGTTCTACACCGCTTCTTAAAGCGTATGAGAAACCTTCCACACCAATTTCATCTTTATCAATTAATCCTTTAGCGATTCCACTAAATAACTGAGACAAGATAACACCGCTATTACCGCGTGCACCCATAAGCATTCCTCTTGATAAAGCTTTAGCAACCTTACCAATTGATTTTTCTTCTGATTCTCTAATTGCATTTGCCCCTGCTGACATGGTAGCCGACATATTCGATCCAGTGTCTCCGTCTGGTACAGGAAAGACATTTAAATCGTTTATTCTATTCATATTGTTTTTTAGTTTTACGCTACCATTAATAATCAAATCTCTAAATAATTTGCCGTCTAATAAATTTGTAGACATAGTTAAAACCCCTCTTTATTTTTTTGGATGTTTCGTTTTTCGACTAATTTTATGCTCAAAAAAAGCAATAGCATTATAACACAAGCATTTCAAAATTGCAATTATTTTGAATATCGCGAGCGTTATCAGAAAATATAATATTTTTTTCTTGCAATTTTATGTATATATGATAAAATAGTACTGCTGAAATCTTTAGAAGAAACGGAGTGATATCATGCCTAGAGTATGCAGTGTAACAGGTAAAAAATTTATGACTGGTAACAACCGTTCACATTCTTTGCACGCCACTAAAAAACAATGGAAAGCAAACCTACAAAAAGTCAGAATTATCGATGAAGATGGTCAAGTAAAACGAGTTTACGTTTCTGCTAGAGCGTTAAAGTCAGGTAAAGTTGAAAGAGCTTAAATTTTTAACCGAATAAAATAGGAAAAGCAGATTATTTCTGCTTTTTTCTTTTTTTAACTAAAAGTTACTTCATAATTTTGTGGAATTGGATTGTATTCCAAGTTTATGTCATCTAGTTCATAATAATAGATTGTCGCTGTATCTCCAGCTTCAAAGTTGTTGTAGACATATTCGAAATATGCAGCTTCATCTTCTATTAAAACATCATTGATTCGATAGATTAAGTCGCCGCTTTTTATCGGTGTATTATATAGTGTTTGTAGAGTTATTATATCATAAACCAATAAACCGTAATCAATTCCTGACGGTAAATCTAAAGTTATTGCATCAGTTCTTCTAGCGCCATTAATAATTAAGTTTTTAACTGATACTTGTCCATTGTTATAGTAATTTGGTACTTCATAATATAAAGCTCCAAGACGAGGCATTATCGTATTTACTGTTAAAGTACCGTTTTCAATTCTTTCAATAATTCTTTTAACTAAATCAATTGGAATCGCAAATCCCATACCTTCAATACTGGTATCAGCTAATTTTGAAACATTAATTCCAATTACTTCACCATTTAAATTATAGATTGGCCCGCCACTATTTCCTGGATTGATTGCGGAGTCATGTTGAATGTAGTCGATGTATTCATTATCATCGATTTTTCTTTCAAGTCCACCAATTATCCCTAGAGTAACTGATCCATAGAAGTTTAAACCTGATGGATTTCCAGATGATAGAACAAAGATGCCTTTAGTAAGATTGTTGCTAGTAGAAAGGTTAGATATAGTAATATTCGGTTTATCTGGTGCTTTAAACTGTAAGATTGCAATATCTACTTCAGTGTCATAGCCAATGAGATTAGCAACATATTCACTGGAATCGCTGAAAGCAACAGAAAAGTTATTTCCGTCTTTGACAACATGGTGATTAGTTATAAGGTAGTAATTTTCGCTTTGTTCATCATAACGGTAAACAACACCAGAACCAACACCTTTTGCTTCTGTTCCAAGGTATGAAACCACACCTAAAACTGAACTATCGGCT
>CAZMMT010000060.1:0-5629 GCA_964567465.1 uncultured Candidatus Izemoplasmatales bacterium
TTATGATAGTAAGGCAAACGACTATTTTAAGTATCTAGCTGTTGTTGATAAGAATACTTTTTTAATCGTATGCGACTCTTATTATTTTAACGAAGAATATACTATGCCGATTTATAGAGATTCAATTGTCTTAAAATATAACCTTGAAGGAGAACTTCTAGATAAGGTTTTTTTAAGTTTTAGACCTAATGAGTATCATAATCACAATCATTTTTTGATATTAAAAAATGGACAACAGGAATTAATTATAGACAAAGAGTTAAAGAATATTGATGAAATTGATACTGAATATACCGTATTGAGCAGTTTTGACTATCAATATCAAGGCATAGCTTATATTAATGAGGTAGAAGTAGATAACTTAAAAATCGATTATCCTGGTTATTATAATATAAAAATAGTAGATGGTAATTATATTTTCAATCTCTTTGTTACAGTGGAAGCTGATTACAAGATACTAGGCGAAAAGTATGTGGCTGGATATCTTGGAGAGGTGTCTTTTTACAGTTTTGGAGAACTTTATTTAAATGATGAGCCTTATAATATTGGAAGTTCGATAATTGAGGTGGGTAATCATCATATGCTAATTGTAGGAAGTAATGATTACCGAAAAGATGTGTTTTTTGTTATATTGCCAGATATCAGTTATAATGACGGAGAAAGTGAAGGTCAACTTTTAAGCAATGCTCATTTTAATACTTCTATAAGAATCTATAGCAATGCTCAAGCGATGTTTTTAGACGGAGAGTTTTATAATTCTGAATACATTAACCAAATCGGATCTCACATAATCTCATTTATTGGGGTTAATGGATATACTTTGGATTTGCCCTTTGCAATATATCCTAAAATCTCGGGAGTAGAAAACGATGGTATTTATGAAAATCTAACTTTTAATGTCTTTGGAGAAGCTTTATTGAATGGAGATTTTATAACCGGTGAGATTAGTTTAAACGAACCCGGTGAGTATAAGTTAGAGTTGCTCTTTGAAGGTGAAATTTTTGAAATTTTGACTTTTGAAATATTAACTGTTGAAGAGATTATTGAAGATGATGAAGAAGATTATACAGAGTATTTTAAATATATTTTCATCTGTTTAGCATTAATTGGTGGTGCGTTATTTTTGCGGAAAAGATAATTATTTTTACTATGGTTATGTTATAATAATTTTGGTGAAGATAATGATTGATTTCGAACTCTATTTACAAAGTTCATATTCTTTCAACGGTAGTTTGATTGACATTGAGAAGGCTGTAGAAAAAGCAGCCTCTTTTGGTTTTAAAACTCTCGGACTAGCCGACATGAACCATATGTATGGTGTAATTAAGTTTTATCGTGCTTGCTTAAATAAAGGCATTAAACCGTTACTGGGATTAGAAGTGTTATTAGATGATGAGCACTTCAAGGAACAAAATATCTTATTGTTTGCAAAAAACGATATTGGTTATAAGAGTTTGATTAAGATTAGTTCTTTTTTAGGTAATGGCAATAAGTCACTACCGATAGATGTTTTGAGTAATTATTCAGCTGGTTTAATTGGAATTATTGTGTCTGATAGCGGTCCATTTGCCCAAGCTATTTATAATGAAAAGTTTGATTTAGCTGAGTTTATAATAAATCAAATTTCTGAAAAGTTGGAAAATCTATATTTAGGACTGGACTTAAGAGATTATAGTGCCGAAATAAAAATAGCGCCTAAATTAGATGACTTAGGAAAAACAGTAATTATTAATAATGTTTTATATATCGACAAGGAAGACAAGGAAGCTTCTAGTATATTAAGGAAGATACTGCAAAAGGATTATGAAAACCAAGGTTTCTTTGAAAGAGATAATCTTGACTTATATCTTAAAAATACAAAAGAGTTAAACAACTTATATAAGAATTACCCTCAAGCTGTAAAAAACACTATGGAGATGATTGAACAATGTAATGTTGTGATAGATTTTAGTAACTTACATTTGCCAAAATATCCTTTGAAAGACGAAACGGCGAAGGACAAGTTAAGAGAGTTAACTAACAAAGGCTTAATTAGAAGGTTAAAACAGAAAAGTTCATATAAAGAAAAATATCAAGAGTATAAAGAAAGACTAGAATATGAATTAAGTATTATTGAGAAGATGAACTATGAAGATTACTTCTTGATTGTATGGGATTTTGTATTATATGCTAAAAAGTCAGGAATTCTTGTTGGTCCTGGTAGGGGTTCGGCAGCTGGATCTTTAGTTGCTTATGTATTAGGAATAGTAGACGTTGATCCGCTAGAATTTGATTTATATTTTGAGAGATTTTTGAATCCGGAAAGAATTACCATGCCAGATATTGACATGGATTTTCCTGATGACAGACGTGATGAAATAATTAGGTATGTAGTTGATAAGTATGGATTGGAAAGAGTTGTTTCGATTATCACTTTCGGTACTTTCCAAGGTAAATCAGCAGTCAGAGACGTAGCTAGAGTTTTAGGTATTTCAAATACTATCGTTGATGATATCACTAGTAAAATATCCGAAACAGATAACTCAATTGATGAATACAAAACAAAATATCCAAAAAAATATCAGTATTATATTAATAATCCTGAGATTAACCAATTACTAACAATAGCATTAAAGTTAAATGGGTTATGTAGACATACATCCACACATGCCGCAGGAATCATTATTACCGAAAATACTATACATGAATTTTCTCCGACTCAAGTAGGTTTGTTGGATATGTTACAGACTCAATATGAAGCGAGTGATTTGGAAAATTTGGGACTTTTAAAGATTGACTTTTTAGGAATCAGAAACTTATCAATGATATCTGAGACTATTGAGCTAATTAAGAAAAACGAAAACGTCGATATCGACATTTACAAAATTCCTTTAGATGACAAACCGACATTTACCTTATTGCAAAATGTTAATAGTGTGGGGATATTTCAACTTGAATCTGAAGGTATGATGAGTTTAATGCGTCAAATGCAAATTGATAGATTTGAAGACATTGCAACTTGTATTTCTTTGTACCGTCCAGGTCCAATGGAAAATATACCGAGTTTCATTAGAAGAAGAAATAAGGAAGAGCGAATCACTTATCTAGATTTGGATTTATTACCAATTCTTAAAGATACACAAGGCATTATTGTTTATCAAGAACAGATAATGAAAATAGCAAACAAGTTCGCCGGATACTCATTGGGTGAAGCTGATGTTTTAAGAAGAGCAGTCAGTAAGAAAAACCGAGATACTTTAGAGAAGGAACGAACTAAGTTCGTTGAAGGTGTAATTAAAGAAGGTTATACAAAAGACACTGGCGAACAAATTTATGATTATATTGTTAAATTTGCCAATTATGGTTTTAACAAAAGTCACGCTGTTGCTTATAGTTATATAGCATATTGGATGGCTTATCTAAAAGCAAACTTTTCTAAATATTTCTTAGCCGTTTTATTAAATACTCAAATTGGTTCAGTGGTTGGAACAAAGAAATATATAATGGAGTGCCAAAAATTAGATATTAAAATATTGCCGCCAAGAATCAATAAGTCTAGTGACACCTATACGTTTGAAGCTAACAACTTACGTTTCCCTTATAAAGCAATCAAAGGTATTGGGGAAATCATGGCTAAAAATATAAGTTCTATTCAACAAGAAAGAGAAGTTAGTGATTTTATAGACTTCATGGATCGGTCAAAAGATGTTAATAGCAATGTTATTGAAGCCTTGATTTTTTCTGGCGTTTTCAATGATTTTGGGTTGAATAAGAAAACACTTATTCAAAATATAAGTAACATTCAGAATTATATTTCCTTTGGAAAAAGAGGAGTATTTAAGTTTGTCGAATACTCTGAGTATGATTTTGAATTTCTTCAGAATAAAGAAAAAGAATTATTAGGCGTCAATTTTGAATATCATCCAATTCATAAATATAAGAATCTTATTAGAGATAACAAATATAATACTTTATCAGATATATTAAACTCACATGAAGGCAATTTGAAATTTATAGCTGTAATAACTAAAGTCAAAAAACATCAGACTAAAAATGGCGATGATATGGCTTTTGTTGATATGGAAGATGAAATCAATGGTCTTAGTGGAGTGGTTTTCCCCAAATTATATCAAAGAATGAATATTGTCGAAGGCAAAGTATACTTGGTTTTTGGAAAAATGGATTATAATAGAAATCGTCAATCAATCATTATTGATGATTTAAGAACAGTAGAAAGGTAATTTACTATGAAAATAGCTGTGTTAACATCCGGTGGCGATGCACCCGGAATGAACGCTTGTGTTAGAGCGGTTGTCAGAAGCGCTATAAACTATGGATTTGAAGCTTATGGAGTTTTTGATGGATATAAAGGTTTAGTAGAAGGAAAAATAAAAAGAATGGAACGCAATGATGTTGGTCAAATTCTAAATCGTGGCGGGACAATTTTAGGATCTTCTCGGTTAGAGTCTTTTAAAGATAAAGAAGTAAGGCAAATTGCGGTTAATAATTTGAAGGCTTTAGGAATAGAAAATTTAATATGCATTGGTGGAGATGGTACATTTAGAGGTGCTATGGCTCTTAATGAAATGGGTATTAAGTGTATAGGGATTCCAGGCACTATTGATAATGATATTGCGTCCACTGAATTTACAATTGGATTTTTTACAGCTTTGGACACGGCAATTGACGCTATTGACAAATTAAGAGATACGTCTTTTTCTCATCAAAGATGTACAGTTGTTGAGGTTATGGGAAGAAATTGTGGAGACTTATCAATTTTTTCAGGAATAGCAACTGGCGCCGAAATTGTTATTACCAAGGATACAGGGTATAATGAAGCCGATATCTTAAAACAAGTTCAAAAAGCAGAGAATATGGGTAAAAGACATTTGATAGTGGTTGTTGCGGAACATATAACAGATGTTAAAATTCTTGCTGAAAAGATTCAAGAAAATTCAAGTTATGAAGCAAGAGCTACTGTTCTTGGTTATATTCAAAGAGGAGGTACCCCTAGCGCCTTTGACAGAGTTTTGGCTAGTAAAATGGGTGTACATGCTGTAGAATTACTTAGCGAAGGCAAAGGCGGGTATGCGGTTTATACAAAGAGTCTTAATGTTGGACATATTGAAATTGATAAAGCTTTGACTCAAGATAATAAACCTAGTGATTTGTATAAGTATTTGAACAAGTTAAATTAATTAACTATATAAAGAATAAAAGAATTAGTCAATTATTGACTAATTCTTTTTGTTTGATTGTCTTTAAATGAATACATAATTTTGTTATCTGGTAGATAAATAACGATTAAATAACCTGATTGATATTTAGTAACGAGCGAGTATTTGTATAATAGGTCAATGGGATAAGTATTATTTATCGAAAAGAACTCTCGTAATATTTCTTGTTTATTGAGTAAATTTTCCCAATAGATTTTAGGTTTAATTTTGTTGTATGATAAATAATCTAACTTCAAACTATCATCTATTTTCTGGTTAAAGAGGTTTATATCGCGTAGGAAATTCTTGATGTTAATAAATAAATCTGACAACTGATATTTTTTAAAAATAATACTGTTGTTTTCGTGATATTCATATAATTTAAGAAAGAAATCAAATGGATTTGAATTATTTGAAAGAATTAATTTTATGGT
>CAZMMT010000061.1:0-5441 GCA_964567465.1 uncultured Candidatus Izemoplasmatales bacterium
AAGAAATCCGTCGTGCAGATGGTTCATACATCAAATTTGATGACAATGCAGCAGTAATTATTAAAGATGACAAATCTCCAAAAGGGACTCGTATCTTTGGCCCTGTTGCAAGAGAGTTAAGAGACGCAGAGTTTACAAAAATAGTTTCTCTAGCTCCAGAAGTATTATAAGGAGGAATTGAAACATGAAATTAAAAAAAGGCGATAAAGTCGTTATAATCTCTGGCGCAGATAAAGGTAAACAAGGAACAATTATTAGAGTTTTAACAAAAACTGATAGAGTTGTTTTAGAAGGCGAAGGCTTAGCAAAAATTAAAAAACATCTAAAACCTTCTCAAACTAATCCAGACGGAGGAATCGTTGAAATTGAAAAACCAATCCACGCTTCTAACGTTATGTTATTAGATCCAAAAGAAAAGAAACCGACAAAAATCGGATATAAGACAGTTACTGAAACTGTTAAAAAACAAGAAGTTACTAAAAAAGTTAGATATGCAAAAAAATCTGGCAAAGTTTTAGACTAAATGAAGGGAGAAAAATATGAATAGATTACTCGAAAAATATCGTAACGAAATCACACCAGCCCTAATGGAAAAATTCAATTATTCTTCCATCATGGAAAGCCCTAAAATTAGCAAGATTGTAATTAATATTGGTGTTGGGGACGCTGTTGCGAATCCTAAAGTATTAGATGATGCTGTTAATGAATTAACATTAATCACAGGACAAAAACCACTTGTTACAAGAGCAAAAAAATCAATTGCAACATTTAAATTACGTGAAGGTATGCCAATCGGCTGTAAAGTAACTTTACGTGGGGATAGAATGTACGATTTCCTTGACAAGTTAGTTACAATCGCTTTACCAAGGGTTAGAGACTTTAGAGGTATTAATCCAAAAGGATTTGACGGTAGAGGTAACTACACATTAGGTATTAAAGAACAATTGATCTTCCCAGAAATAAATTACGATAAAGTAAGCAAAATTCGTGGTATGGACATCGTGTTCGTTACTACGGCAAATACAGATCAGGAAGCTTTCGAATTACTAAAATTATTCGGAATGCCTTTCAAGAAATAAGGAGGAAACACATATGGCAAAAACATCTAAAATTGTTAGTACTAAACGCGGATCAAAATTCCCAGTAAGAAACTATACAAGATGCGAACGTTGTGGACGTCCTCATTCTGTATATCGTAAATTCAAACTATGTCGTGTTTGTTTTAGAGAATTAGCGTATAAGGGTCAAATCCCTGGCGTTAAAAAAGCAAGTTGGTAATAAATTATGAGAAGAGTAAGTTCCGATAATCAAGGAAGGAGGCATTATTAATATGGTCATGACAGATCCAATTGCGGATATGTTAACAAGAATTCGCAATGCAAATCAAATGAAACATAAAACCGTTGATGTTCCAGCTTCAAAATTAAAAATGGAAATCCTTAATGTTTTAAAACAAGAAGGGTATATCACTGATTTTGAGCGCATCGATGATGGAGTACAAGGTACTTTAAAAGTAAGTTTAAAATATTTAGTAAATGATGAAAGAGTTGTTAGAGGTTTGAAGAAAATTTCTAAACCAGGATTACGTGTTTATGCTAAAACAGATGACCTTCCTAAAGTTCTTAACGGACTAGGAGTAGCTATCATTTCTACATCTAAAGGTATTATGACTGATAGAGACGCTAGAAAAAATAAAATTGGTGGCGAAGTTATAGCATATGTATGGTAATTTATAATAATGAGAGAGGTGCAAGAAAATTATGAGTCGAATTGGTAATCAATCGATAAAAGTTCCTGCAGGCGTTACTCTTGATATCGATAAGAACAATCGTATCGTTGTTAAGGGGCCTAAAGGTGAACTTGACTTTACTTTCGATAAGAATATCAAAGTTAAAGTAGAAAATGACGAAATTTCTGTAACCCGACCAAATGATTCATTACGCATTAAAGCCCTTCATGGGACTACAAGAGCGTTATTGAATAATATGGTTATTGGTGTAAGTGAAGGATATACAAAAATCCTTGATATCAAAGGTGTAGGATATCGTGCGCAACTAAAAGATCCGAAAACATTAGTGTTAAACGTTGGTTATTCAAATCCAGTTGAAATGGAAATACCTGAAGGTTTAACTATCGAAATCCCTAAGAATACAGAAGTTCATGTAAAAGGTGCTAATAAACAAATGGTAGGAGAATTTGCGGCTAACATTCGTAAAGTTCGTCAACCTGAACCATATCTTGGTAAAGGTATTAGATATAGAGATGAACATGTACGTCGCAAGGAAGGAAAAACAGCTAAGTAATTAGCTTGTTAAAGGTGATAATATGTTTAATCCAGTAAATAAAAACGCTCAAAGACAAAAAAGACATCGTCGTATGAGATTTTCCATTAAGGGAACTCCTGAAAGACCACGTCTAAATGTTTTTCGTTCTAACAAACAAATTTACGCTCAAATTATTGATGACGTAAACCAAATAACTTTAGCACAAGCAAATTCAAGAGAAATCGAAGGTATTAGCGGATCTAATATCGAAGGCGCAAAAAAAGTTGGACAATTAGTTGCTGAAAGAGCAATTGAAAAAAATGTAAAATTAGTTGTTTTCGATCGCGGTGGGTATTTATACCACGGTAGAGTGAAAGCATTAGCCGAAGCTGCTAGAGAAGCTGGGCTGGAATTCTAATGAAGGAGGTAATCTAATATGGAAGATAATGTTCGTAATAAAAGAGGAAGAAAACCTCGTTCACCTAAGAAAGAACCAAAACTCTATGAAGAGAGAGTTGTAAATATTGGTCGTGTTACAAAAGTTGTTAAAGGTGGTAGACGTTTTAGTTTTTCAGCTTTAGTTGTAGTCGGCGATAGAAAAGGTAAAGTTGGATTTGGAACTGGTAAAGCAAGTGAAGTTCCAGATGCAATCAAAAAAGCTATTGAAGACGCAAAGAAAAACTTAGTTACTGTACCAATGGATGGAACAACTATCCCTCATACTGTAACTGGTAAATATGGCGCTGGAAAAGTATTTTTACGCCCAGCATCAGAAGGTACTGGTGTTATCGCCGGTGGTCCAGTTCGTGCAGTATTAGAGTTAGCTGGTATTGAAGACGTATTAAGTAAATCTTTAGGTTCAAATTCACCAATCAATATCGTTAGAGCTACTGTTGAAGGTTTAAAAGATCTAAGAACAGTTGAATCTGTAGCGGCAATGAGAGGAATCTCACCTGAGGAGGTACTTGGATAATGGCTCAAATTAAAGTAACCTTAGTAAGAGGATTAATGGGCAAAAAGCCTAATCAAGTAAAAACAGTTAAAGCTTTAGGACTTACTAAAAGAAATTCTTCAGTTGTTGTTGAAGAAAGCGATATGATCAAAGGTATGGTGAATACTGTCAGTCATTTAGTAAAAGTCGAAGAAGTTAAGAAGTAGGGGGTGCAAGAGATGACATTACATGAATTAAAACCTAATCCAGGAGCAACTCATTACAAAAAGAGACTAGGCCGTGGTACAAGCAGTGGTACTGGTAAAACCAGTGGACGTGGACAAAAAGGCCAAAACTCTCGTACAGGTGGTGGAGTAAGACTTGGATTTGAAGGTGGACAAACACCACTATTCAAACGCCTTCCTAAAAAAGGGTTCACCAATCCTTTCAGAAAGGAATTCGCTATTGTAAACCTAAATGACCTTAACAACTATGAAGACGGCACAATCGTTACTCCAGAAGTTTTATTAAACGACAGAGTAATAAAAAAAGAATTAAGCGGGGTCAAAATTTTAGGTACTGGCACATTGGAAGTTAAACTTACTGTCAAAGCGCATAAATTTTCAGCTTCTGCAAAAAAAGCTATTGAAGATGCAGGTGGCGTGGTTGAGGTGATATAATGGAAACTATTAAAAAGATTTTCAAAAATAAGGAGATCTTGAAAAAAATCGGTTTCACATTATTAGCTTTCTTAGTTTTCAAACTATTAACCTATGTTACAATGCCTTTAATCGATGCATCTAGTTTATCTAGTTTGTTCGATAACTCAGGTTTCTTAGGAATTGTTAACTCAATTTCTGGGGATGCCTTAAGAAATTATTCAATTGTAGCTTTAGGTATTAGCCCATACATCACCGCATCAATCATCGTTCAACTTTTACAAATGGATATTATTCCAGTATTAAAAGAGTGGGGCGAAGAAGGTGAAGTAGGAAGACAAAAAATTTCAAGATTGACTAGATATTTAGCAATTGCTTTAGCTTTTATTCAAGCTTTAGCTATGACATTTGCTTTTCATAACTCACAAGACCAATTATTCTTAGGAAGTGTAACTTCTTGGGTTGGACCTAATCAAGGTCTTTGGTTCTTAGTGTATTTCTATATTGCTGTAATCTTAACAGCTGGTACTGCTTTTATGATTTGGTTAGCTGATCAAATTACTTTAAAAGGTATTGGTAATGGTTCATCAATGTTGATCGTTGCCGGGATTATTATTTCTTTCCCAGGAACAATCGCTTCATTAATGCAATATTATATCGCGGATCCTAACGGCGCATTAGGCACTAATGTCTTTGCTAGCCAAGGCTCATTCGTTGGTTATGTATTATTCGGTGTCAGCATTCTAATGTTTATAGTTGTTTTGGTAGGTATCACATACATGCAAGTTGCTGTAAGAAAGATTCCTATTCAATATGCTAATAGACCAGGAAGTGCTAAATTTAAAGGTAAATCAGAATCAAATATTCCAATTAAACTTAACACAGCATCAGTTATTCCAGTAATCTTTGCATCAATCATCTTGTCATTGCCTAGTACTATTTTCCAATATATCAATATTGGTGCTGGTGCAAGCAACTGGATTAATCAAATATTTTCATATAATCAACCGATCGGCTTCGTGTTATATATCGTATTAATCTTTATTTTCACATTCTTCTATTCGTTCATTTTGGTTAAACCAGAACAAATAGCTGAAAACTTAAATAAACAAAATGCATATATTCCAGGGGTTAGACCAGGTTTTGAAACTGAAAGTTATATTACAAAAGTTTTATTCAGAGTTACTGTGATTGGAGCTATATACTTGGTTGTAATTGCGAGTTTACCAATCATCACATCAATGGTTTTAGGACATACTTATGCTCAAATCGGTGGAACATCACTATTGATCATTGTTGGGGTGGCTCTAGAAACAGCTAAACAAATTGAAACTGATACTCAAGAAAAAGCATACGCTGGATTTATGAGATAGTCAGTTATGATTAATCTATTAATTATGGGTAAACCGGGAGCTGGAAAAGGTACCCAATCAAAGAAATTGTTGAAGCATTACCAATTAGAACATATTTCAACCGGTAATATTTACCGTGACGAAATTAAAAAAGGTTCAGCAATTGGTATTGAAGCAAAAAAATATCTTGATCAAGGTAATTTGGTTCCTGATAAGATGACAAATGATATCGTTT
>CAZMMT010000062.1:0-3129 GCA_964567465.1 uncultured Candidatus Izemoplasmatales bacterium
TTTACAAGAATTTTGTTGCTTGGAATATTTTCAGTTGCGGCAAAACCGATTAATTGCTTAATGCCTTGTTCAATTGCGAGTTCTTTCATTCTTAAACTCATTTCACTAGCATAGCCTTTTTGAAAGTATTCTTCAGCTAATCCATACATGATTTCAATATGATCGAATTCTTTCACATAACCAAGGCCACAATAACCAATAACTTGATTACTGTCCTTAATTTTAACCTTGAAGATTTTAGTGCCAAATTCATTTCCAAAGGTTTGTACATAGTAATTAAGCCATCTTTGAATTTCTGGATCTTTCTTTGGTTTTTCACCAGGAAGGTATTTGCATACAATAGGGTTTCCTAGAATAGTTTTTAATGTTTCAAAATCATTCATATCCCATTTATGATATGTTAGTCTTTTGCTTTCAATAGTCATTTTTTGAATTCCTTTGTTTTTATTTAATTATAGCAAAATTTTAATAGATATTTACATATTATATGAAAAATATATAAATATCTTGACTTTAGGTTTTATATAATTGAGTTTTTTGTTATAATTACACCAAAATGAGGAAGTGAAAATATATGATTAAGAAGATCTATTTAGTTTTAACAATATTTTCTTTAACAGTTTTGTTTTTAGGTTGTGAAAAAACCACAACCAGTCCTACCGTCTATACTACAACTATTTTTGACGATAGTTCAGTTATTGATTTATATCCAGAAGATATTACGTATCCGTCTGGAGAATTTAATTATAGTAATCAATCAGCTGAGTTAAAGCAAACTTTTTTAGCTGCAGCTGAAAAGTATCTTCTTGAGACAATGTATGGTGGCATTCCGTTGTTTTCAAGAAGTGACTTTGTAGTATATTCTGATAGAGTAAATTTATTAGTTGATGAGTATTTACCAGTAATTGAGTACTATGATGAGTTTGGCAGTGTAAACACCAGTGATGAAAATGTTTTAATGTCAGATGGAAATTTAGGAAATCCTGGAGAGTTCACTTTCAGGAAAACACTAAAAGAAGATCTTAGTAGCTATAACCAGTATTTAACAGAGAATTTTGTTGATGAGGAATACTACAAACTATTTTTAGATAATCCATATGGCTATTATCTCAATGAAGATAAAAATGGATATGAATTTGAAGGATTGATGTTTGATGGTAATCCGATGGGAATTGGATCTACCTATGATATGAGTAATCAAGAAGCTTCTTATACTTGGCAGTTTAAGGTTAAGGAAGGTTTGAATTGGTATTATCATCCTAATACCGATATATCAGATATTGAAGACAGTAATATAACTGCCAATGATTTTGTGGGCACATACAAGACAGTTCTAAAGAATAATTGGTATCCAGGTTATTCCAACTATAGCTGGTTGACAGCATCATATGCAAGCATAAAAGGAATAGAAGATTATATTAATGATCCAACTGAAGAAAATTGGAGCAAAGTTGGAATAAAACTGATTGACGAGTATAATTTTGAAATTGAGTTTAACAATAATTTAACAATGCTTGACGTAATGAATTTCATGGCTACGCCTTTAATGAGTCCTATTCACGTTGAAATGTATGAACTTTTAGGTGAAAGTTTTGCGACTTCTAATCTTACAATTGCATATTCCGGGCCATATTACATCGATAGCGTTGATGAAAATCTAACGATGCACTTGAAAAAAAATCCATTATATCATAGTACTGAACTTTATAATTATACCGGATATGAAATTTCGGTTATCTCTGAGTATGAAGCCCAAAAAGCGGCTTTTCTAGAGGGACGCTTAGATTATCTGGAGTTAGAATATGAATCCTTTGAAGAGTTTAGACAATATTCAGGTTTGAGGGAAATCACTGGATTGAATCCATTTAGAATCATGATAAACGGATTCGGCAACGTTTCAAACCAACAAAATTATTTTGTTGATTCAACTTATGAACCCGAACCCCTTTTAGCTAATGAAGATTTTAGGCAAGCTATGTATTTTGCTATTGACAGATCCGAGTTGGAAACAATAAATATCAGTTATAATCCGATGATGTATCATTTTACCGATAGTTATCTAGTAGATTCAACATTTGGTGTTCCATATAGAAGAACAGAGTTTGGCTTGAAGGTTGGAAATCTTTTTTATAGCGATACTCTAGGTTACAATAAAGCATATGCCAAATCTTTATTCGAACAAGCGCTCGAAACATTGCTTGCCGATGGAGTTTATAACCAAGGTGATACTGTAGAAATTGATTTGTTTGTTTTTGATAGCGATAGTCAAGAAGCTTTAGGCAATTTTATCAAAGAAAGCTTCGAAGAAGTTTTCTATAGTGAAGCTAATGACTTTAGAGTTGTGATTAATGTTGAGCAGAAAGATTATTTGTCTCTATATTATGATTGTATTTTTAAGGGAGATTTTGATTTAGCTTTAGGCGCAATATCTGGTTCAATGCTTAATATGGCAAGTTATTTATCGATGTTTTGTCAAGACAATCGTTCAGGGTTTACAATGAATTATGGTATTGATACAAGCACTGCGAATATAGCGGTAAAATATATGACCTATGATTATGATGATTTTGGTATAATTACTAACACATACTATCATCATGAAATGTGGTCTTTCGATGCGATTGCTTCAGTTTTGAATGGTAAAGTTGAGATAATCAATGGAGAAGAAGCAGATTAACAATATTAAAAAAATACAAAAAAAGTAATTTTGTATTTTTTTATTTTTATCTATGCTAAAATTGAAGATAATGTAGTTTTTTGAGGGGTTGGAAAAATGGTTAATATCAATTATATCAAGGATTTCGCAATAGTTGAAATTGATAATGATTTTATTAAAGTAGAGCTATTGAATTATGGTGCTAGTATATATAGTATAAAGACTAAGGATATTTTAGGTAATTTTGAAGATGTTGTTTTACAGTATAAAAATCTAGATGATTATCTTAATAATAATATCTATTTAAATGCAACAATTGGTCCAATAGCTGGTAGAGTTAAGAATGCTTACATCAATATTGATAACAAAGAATATCACTTAGATAAAAATAGTGATAATTTACATTGTTTGCATAGCGGTAGTTTAGCTTTGTCTTACAAGTTTTTTGATTTTGAAGTTAATGAAATTGGCGA
>CAZMMT010000062.1:3229-5339 GCA_964567465.1 uncultured Candidatus Izemoplasmatales bacterium
GGAAACGATTTAAGACATGTGATGGCAGAAGTTTATGATCCTGTAAGTAAGAGGGGTATGAAAGTTAGAAGTAGTTATGACCATTTAGTTTTCTATACTCATAATAATATTAATAAATTAGAGTTGAAGCATTTAGGAAAACATCAAAAACATTATGCATTATGCTTTGAATGTCAAAAAAGCCCTTACGGGTTTTTTGAAAAGTTAGCTTCAAATCCAGTATTAAGTAATAATCAGATCTATCAAGAAACGATAATATTTGAATTTTTTGTCAAAAAATAATGCAAAATATTGATTTGTTTGAAGAAAAAAACCCAAAAAATGTAAAAATTGTGCAAATTTGAAAAAAAATGAGTAAAAGTATTTGACAAAAATATTGACTTATTATAGAATAGTATTGTAAAAAGCAAAACTAGCGAAAGTTAGTGACGCAAAGCTATAGGGCCTTCGAAAAGATGGTAGCCAGTTGCCGTATCAGTTGAGACGGCATTTTTTATTACAAAAAAGCTTCTTACATTTAGATACTTCATGTGTAAAACACAAGTAATCTAAAATTAAATAATCTCATACGTTAATAGCAAAGCTAATGAAAGTTAGTGACGCAAAGCTATAGGGCCTTAATAATTTATGGTAGCCAGTTGCCGTTTGAAATGAGTACTTAAAGTATTTATTTAAATGACAAAGAGGCTACCATTTTTATTTTGAAAAGGAGGGGTTGTGATTAAATTTGAGAGGGAAAAGTAAATATGTAGTCATAATCGCAATTCTGATAGGTCTTGCATTATCGGTAACAGGGGTTGTTGCTTACTGGTCAAGTAGTTTATCATCAGGCAACGTGATCGTGGAGTTATCCGGTAATGAAGTGAATCTTCAGGTAGATGACTTAAATGGTCAGTTCACCGGATTGTTGGTCCCTGTAGGTTATGATTATTTCGCAGGTGAAGTAACTGAGGTTGAGTTGGTTTATGAAGTTTCGATTGAAGAGGAACTGATAAGAAGCATTCAACTGTTAGTAGAAAAGCTTGAAGTTACAATCGCAGGAAGCAGTACTTATTCGCATCTTGTGCAAGTAACGATAGGTGATGTTTTAGATCAAAATATGTATGATTTATTAAATGATGAAGTTAGAATCATCGTTAAAGTAAGATTGCTAGAACCAATCGATGAGCAAGAGGCCTTAGAGAGAGGGTTAAGCTTAGAGATGGTAAATGTAGAAAATTCAAGTGTTGCTTATGAAGCAATTAAAGGTGAAACAATAAACATCAAACTTGGATTCAAAGTAGTTTCATAAGAAATTTAAGTTAGAAAACAAAAAAACAAAAAAATAAAAAATAAAAAAAATTAAAGGAAAATTAAAGGAGAATTTAAAAATGAAAAATTTAAAAAGAAGAAATGTAGTTTTAGTATTATTAGTATTATTTGCTTTAGCAGTATCAGGAACAACTTATGCATATTGGGCAAGTTCAGTAAACGGTGTAGAACAAACAGTTAATAACACAATTAATATTGGTGAAGGCGATGCTGTAACAATTAACGTTGATATTACAGACCCTCAAACTTTTTTAACATTAGTACCAACAACAGTAACTCCAGGAACTGGAGAAACAAATTCAATCGTAGTATCTTATAGTGTTACATGGAATGAAGATGCATTACTAGATGGTGTAGTTAATCAAAGTATTACAGCTTCATTAGGTACAATTCTTGTTGGAACTGCTGAAAATCCTGCTGGTTTAATTTCAGTAGTAGCAAACCCTTCAAACCCAACAGAAATCGCAATGGGATCAACAGTAGTATTCACTTGGACAGTAACAATGGCTGAACCAGCAAACGTAACTGAATACAATGCAGTTGCTAACAAAGCTATTACATTCGATATTACATTCGATATAGCTTAATAAATAAAAAAGATTATAAAAATAATATAAACCTTTAAGAAAGTGAGGTGATATTCATGACAGGCAAAAAATTTAAGTTTCATGCAGGAATTCTTGTATTGCTTTTAGCATTGTTTGTTTCATCAATATCATCCACTTACGGTTACTGGTTAGGGCCAGCTCCATTCACTGGAGCTGTTACTAATTCTTTAACAATTGGTGATTGGTTCTTT
>CAZMMT010000063.1:0-5307 GCA_964567465.1 uncultured Candidatus Izemoplasmatales bacterium
ATAGCGGCGGATATGATAATCTTAACTACTAAATTGAAATCTGGCATAAAAATCCCCTCTTTTCTTTAAATAAACGGTCTTACAAGCGCCATAAGTTCTTTTATACTTAATTCTTCAGTCACCTTCAAAACTGGGCATTTCACCCCTTCTAACCATAAAAGATGCTGCTTCCTTGATCTAATATACTCAGGATTAGTTTCATAATTACTAACCCATTCTAAAAAGTCTAAATGTTTTTGATAAAGATCGCCTTCAGGTAAAACTCTTGAACCGAATCTCTCTCTTTCTCTTTTTTCAATCCGTTTGATTCTTGTCTCAATCTCTAAATTGATAAAGACAAAAAGACTAATTTCTTTTTTAATATCATCGCCAAAACCGACTAATGATCCTGAGATTACAACTCTATCTTTACCTAAAAGCTCTTTTAGAAGATACTCTCTTGCTTTTAAATCACTTCGTCTTGAAGTAAAAGGTGGATCAGTCTTTTCCCACAAGACATCATCAACGTCAATGTGATAATAGTCATACTTACTAGAAATCTCTTTAGCTAAAGTCGTTGAACCTGAACCGCTTGAACCAAAGATATTGATTAGTTTCATCATTTTCATTTACCTATTTAGCAAACATAATTTTTTCAGAGTTAAACATTTTATTTAACACAGCTACGAATATCGCAAGATAAACCACATTAGCTGCGACAGTAATTAAAGTATACATCAAAGCATTAGGAGAAAACGTCATAATCGCTCTTAAACTTTCAACGCTATTAAGAATCGGCATGAAGAATCTATAAATGCTTGGATCTTGATTATTGCTGAAAGAACTTGTTATAGATACTAATATTGTTAAGATATAAACCGGCGTGATATAAGACCCTGCCTCTTTAACACTCTTAGCGAAAGCCGAAAGGATGGAAATAATACCGATAATCACAAAGATTGTTGAGAACAATACTAAGAAGATTAATAAGTAATCATTGAATCCATATATCGCCATATTTGCATCTTGTTGATTGATTAGTTTTGGCAAACTCAAGATAATACCCAAAAATGAGGAAACGGCTGATAATAGCGATAAAACTGATAAACTTAAAATCTTACCCATCGCCAATTCTTTACGCTTAATCGGCGTTATCAGAATCGTCGCAATCGTACCTCTTTCCTTCTCTCCAGCAATTGCTTCAGGTCCAATACTCATTGCTCCTGAGAATAAAAACATTATGATTAACATCGGCATTAATTGACTTAAAACCGTACCCATTAATTGATTTTCATCAAGTTCGGTTTGACTTTGATTAATCATAAAATAAGTTGTATCACCATGAAGTTCATAACTTAAAGCTTCTTGATAAGCAATCAAGTAATTTAAAAAACGATTATTAACATTGCTTGATTCTAACTGGTTAGGATTCGAATAAACTTCCACTACTGGTTTTTCACCGGTACCATCATAGTTTTCAATACCTACAGGAAAAACAATAACCATCGTCCATTCTTCATTGTCGATTTTTTCTTTATATTCATCTACTTCAGTTAAACCAATTGCTGTAATATTTAAAAAGTCCATATCTTCTAAAGATTCATAAATTGTTCTAAAATCATCTTGAGGATTAACTACTGCAATATCACTTACAACTTCAGTGGGATTATTAATCATTATTCCCATAACACTGTAGATCATATAAATTAGTAAACCTGGTAATAAAATAACCATCAATACCAATCTTCTATCTTTAATAACGCGGTCCCATTCCTTCTTAAAAACCGTTAGGATATTTTTCATAGATTACCCTCCGTTTCTACCAAAGCAAAGAACTTTTCTTCTAGAGTTTGATCTTTAACTAAATTAGCTACTGTATCAGTTAACTTTAACTTACCATTTAAAATAATTCCAACCCTGTCACAGATCTTTTCAACTAAAGAAAAGATGTGTGTCGAGACAATAATAGTCTTACCCGCTTCTTTTAATTCTAATAAAAAGTCGGTCACAACCTTCGCTGTTAAAACATCTAAACCATTAGTCGGTTCATCAAAGATAATGATATCAGGATCATGGACAATTGAAATCACCAATTGAACCTTCTGTTTCATACCGCTGGATAATTCAGCTATCTTAACCTCTTTAAAATCATCAATGCCAAATTTAGAAAACATCTTAATCTTTCTTTCATTAGAAACATCAGTCGGAATATTATGTAACTTCGAAAAAAAGTCATATAAATAATTCGGTGTGAAAAAATCTTCTAACTTTAATTCACTAGTTAAAAAACCAATCTTGCTTCTAACAATGTTTGGCTCATTTTTAACGGAATGATCATTGATAAAGATATCACCCTTATCAGGTTTTATCAGCGTTGATATACATCTAAGTGTAGTTGTTTTACCAGCGCCATTTGGTCCTAATAAACCATATATTTCGCCCTTATAAGCAACAAAACTTAAGTCATCAACTGCTGTTTTATACTTATTTGTAGTTTTATCTATTCGCATTTGTTTCTTAGATAATGTAAAAGTTTTAGAGATATTCTCGACTCTAATTGTTTCTAGCATATTTACCCCTTAATTTTTAGACATTCTTACTCTATTATAATATACCAAAAAAGTACTTTATTTGCAAATGTAAACCAAGAAAAAAAAGTCTATTTCTAGACTTTAATTTCATTTTTTAAAATATGCGTTTATTTGCTTAAAGCTTTTTCAGCTTGTTTACAAAGATCTGCGAAACCTTTTGGATCAGTAATAGCGATATCAGCTAAAACTTTACGATTAACTTCGATATTAGCCAATTTTAATCCATTGATTAATCTTGAATAACTCATTTCATTCAATCTTGCTGCCGCATTGATTCTAGTAATCCATAGTTTACGGAAATCTCTTTTTCTTCTTCTACGGTCTCTATATGCATATTTGAATGAATGCATTACTTGTTCTTTAGCAGTTTTGAATAAAACGTGCTTAGAACCAAAGTAACCTTTTGCTAATTTAATAATTTTTTTACGTCTGTTTCTAGTTACGAAACTACCTTTAACTCTTGGCATCTTCTCTCATCCTTCCTTCGCTTACAAGTATGGAACCATATGTTTGATTCTTTTTTCGTCTGATTTTGAAACGATCTCTACATTTCTTGACTGACGATTTTGTTTTGGTGATTTATGGCTCATCAAATGGCCCTGAAAAGTTGATGGTCTAGATAGTTTTCCAGATCCAGTTCTTTTTAATCTTTTCTTTGTACCTGAGTGTGATTTCATTTTTGGCATAATTAACTCTCTCCTTTAGTCTTATTTTTTTACTGGTGTTAATAACATTGACAGAAATCTTCCGTCATGGCTAATTTTATTTTCTAACTCGCCAACTTCAGTTAAACCTTCCGCAAAGCGTGTCAAAACGTTCTTACCTTGCTCAATTAGAGCTGAATTAGCTCTGTATGGTAAACGTACGGATACTTTTAATTTATTCTCTTTAGAAAGGAATTTATGAGCATTCTTAAGCTTTGTCTCAAAGTCATGCGTGTCAATAACAGCTGTCATTCTGATCTCTTTGAGTTCGACAACTTTTTGATGCTTCTTCGCTTCTCTAGCTTTTCTTTGTTGCTCGTAGCGATATTTGCTATAGTCCATCAGTTTACATACTGGTGGTTTAGCACCTGGCGCAACGCACACCAAATCATAACCCTGTTCCTTAGCGATTCGATTCGCTTCAGCTGCAGTTTTCTCTCCAAACTGGAATCCATCTGCACCAATAACTAAAACAGTCTTAAAACGAATCTCTTCATTGACTAAATTAGTATCTTTTTTTACCGGTTTTTGATTGTTATATAAAATATTAAAACACCTCCAAGGTATAAAAAAATGAGTACCAATAGGTACCCACTTCGCATGTAATAATTAATTATTATAAGCATTGACCTATCGACATGTATCAATCAGGTGAAGAGTGGGTACTCTTACTTTCTTTTTTAAACCGTAAATGATTATAATACATTTGACTAATAATGTCAACTATTATTTCTTAATCTTTTTAACGGGTTTTCGGATATAGTTTTCTTTATTTACTTGATAAGCTCTAGCAATCGCAAGCGAACCCTTAGGAACATTCTTGTCCAATGTCGAACCAGCCGCAATCATCGCATTATCATCAATTTTAATCGGAGCGATAAGGTTAGAATTGCAGCCAACGAATACATCATCACCAATAATAGTTTTATACTTGTTAACACCATCATAATTAACAGTAATGGATCCGCAACCAAAGTTTACGTTGTTACCGATTTCCGCATCACCAATATAAGCTAAATGCGAAGCTTTAAATTCACTTCCTGTTACAGACTTCTTAACTTCAACGAAGTTACCGATCCGGTTATTTTCACCAATAATCGCACCATCTCTTAAGTGAGCAAATGGCCCAACTTTAGAAAAATTCTTGATTTCAGAATTATATACTAACGAATGCTTACAAGTAACGCCTTCGCCAATAATTGAATTATGAATCTCAGTATTAGGGCCAATTGAAGAACCCTTTTTTATAATTGAATTTCCAGTTATATAAGTATTTGGATGAATTGTAACATTCTCTTCAATACAAACATTTTGACCGATAGTAATCGTATCTGGGTTAATCATTGCGACACCACTAATCATCAATTCTTTATTGATATTGTCTCTTAAAATGTTCTCAGCTTTACTCAATGTATATAGATCGTTTACTCCCATAGCCTTATGAGAATTTTTAAGTAAATATGTCCCAACTAATTTTTTATCATCTTTAAGGATTTTAACGATATCAGTTAAATAATATTCGTTCTTAGCATTCTTATTCTTAATCTTCTTTAAAGCTGGAATTAAGAATTGATTGCTGATAATATAAATTCCCGTATTAATCTCTTTAATCTTCTTCTCTTGTTTTGAAGCATCATTTTCTTCAATAATTGAATTTAAATAACCCGCTTCATCACGAATAATTCTTCCATAGCCAAAAGGTTCTTCTAATATAGTACTAACCACAGTTAAATCATGTCTAAGCTCATTATGTTCTTCAATTGCTTCTTTAATCACAGAAGCGTCAATCAAAGGCATATCCCCTGGCAAAATAATCGTATACCCATCCATATCAGTAATGTAATCTTGAGCCGCTAAAACTGCGTGCCCTGTACCTAATTGTTCTTCTTGTACGGCATATTTCACTGTGGAATTAAGGATTTCTTGTAATACTTCTTTCTTATGTCCTACAACAGTAATTAATTCATCAATTACTGTCGATTTATAAAGATGTTCAACGATGTAAGCTATCATTGGCTTCTTTAACAACGGAT
>CAZMMT010000064.1:0-5213 GCA_964567465.1 uncultured Candidatus Izemoplasmatales bacterium
ATATTCCAATCAGTATAATCAGCATTAAAACGATAGTAATGGATAAAGATCTTTGGAGAATCAGGATCCACTATCGTTGTCTTTTGTGTTGTAGTTGGTGCTTGTGTAGTCGGATTTGTAGTTTGTTGAGTGGTTGTAGAATCTAAAGTAGTCCCATCAGTAGTAACTGAACCAGTTGTGGTTCCAGTAGTAATTCCACCACACGCAACAAAAGTAAATACCGTTAGCAGCATAAGCCCCATGAATAGTATTTTTTTCATATTTTTTCCTCCATATTTTTATAATATCCAAGTTTATTATATCATAGATATATGAATTGTTAGGGATTACACTTATAAAATGAAAACGGTATCACGTAGGTAAATCTAGGCTTTTACTTTTTGATGCAATGCTAAGCCCTTGCAAACGCTTTTATTAAGTGATAAAATCATATTGTAATCAATAAAATATTATATATAAGGAGAAAAATATGAAAAAATTATTGTTATTATTTACTCTACTAGTTTCAGTCTTTGTGGTTGCTGGTTGTAGTTCAGCCACTACAGCAAACACAGATACAAGTGACACAACAACTGGTACCGGAACAAGTGCTCCGACAACTACAGTTGAAGCTGGAACTATCAAAGTATGGGTTGGTGCAGAATCACAAGCATTCTACACTCAAAAATTAGAAGATTACAAAGCTTATTATCAAGAACAAAATGGGGTTGCATTCCCTCACAACTTCCTAGTTGAAGCTGTAGATACAGGTAGTGCTGCAGGTATTTTCCTAAACGATACAGAACAAGGTGCAGATATCTTCACAGCTGCACATGATAACCTTGGAAGACTTATAGCTGGATCAAGTGCTGTTATGCCAGTTCTTACACCAGCACTTCAAACACAAATTCAAAATGACAATCCAGAAATGTTCCAAAGTGTTATCAAGGGAACTTTAAGTGGACAAGAATTCACTTTCGCAGTTCCATATGTTGCTCAATCACTAGTTCTTTATTATAACAAAGCTTATATCGATGAAACTCAAGTTCAAACTTGGGAAGGCATCTTAGCAGCTGCTGAATCAGCTGGTAAAAAAGCTTTAGCATTATCTGGAACAGACGGTTTCAACAACTCTTTCGTTCTTCTTGCTAGAGAAGACGTAACTAAAGCAACTTCATTAAGATTATATGAAGATGGAGTTTTGGAAAACACATTCGGTACTGGTGATGACACAATCGCTAAATTAAAATGGGGTCAAGATTTCTTTACACATCCTAATGGTGTAGTAAGTTCTTCTTCAACAGCTTGGGAAGTTCAACTTCAAACTGAATCAACTATCGCATTCATCGGTGGAGCTTGGCATTTTGAATCTGCTCAAGATTCATTAGGCAATAACCTAGGAATTGCGGTTCTTCCAAAATTTACAATCACTGAATCTCAAGCTTATGGCGATACAGAAGCTGGTACAGTATTCCAATCTGGATCATTCTATGATACAAAAGCTTTCTTCATGAAAAAAGGTAGTGCTTATCAAGAATACCTAGAAGACATCTTATTATATTTAACATCTAAAGAAGTTCAAGAAGAATCATTCGAAGCTGCTAATAACTTACCAACTTACAAGAACGCTCTTGATGAATTTGCTGCATTCGAAGAAGATACAATTGAAATCCAATTAGCTAAAATGCAATTACAAATGGCTGAATTCTCAATACCTCAACCATTCGGCGCATCAAGCAAATATAATACATATTATTACCAAAAAGGTGCTCCTGATTTAATTCTAGAAATTCTAGAAAACAATGGTGGCAATTATTCAACACATGCACAAATCTTAGAACAAATGCAATATGTTGAAACTATCTGGAAAACAGGAGTTAACGAGAAACCTTAAAAACTAAAAATATCTTAAGGAGATAATATGGAACATACTGAAGATAGAAAAAATAAAAAGACGAGAGTAATATCTCGCTTTTTATCTTTTTTTCAAAAAATCGGAAATAAAATACTAAAATTTTTTATTAACCTTTATAAAACTTTCAAAAATGGGTTTAAGAAACTATACTCCCGTTTTATGGATGGTTCTATCGGGACAAAATTATCACACTTAATCATGGGTGCTGGTAACTTCTACCATAAACAATTTATTAAAGGCTTTATCTATCTTGCACTACAATTCGGTTTCTTCTTTTTAATGATAACTTCACCAACGGTAAATAACACTCCTATCGGTTTTAAATCCCTTGGTAACCTAATTACTTTAGGTACCGAAGAAGGCGGCATTATCTTTAATCCTGACTTCACCTTTGAGATTATTCCAACCGATAATTCAATGTTAATGTTATTATTCGGTGTTATTGTCATTGGTATTATTGCTGTTTATTTCGTTGCTCATAACTCAAGTATTAAGAGTTCTTATAAAGCCGATTTAGACAAAAGAAACAATAAAAAACCAACCAACTTTAAACAAGATATCAAATCATTACTAGATGACAGATTCCATGTAGCTTTACTTACACCAGCGATGATTGGTATTTTAGTCTTTACTATTCTGCCGACAATATTTATGATCCTTATTGCCTTTACCAATTCGGATAAAGAGCATGTTCCTGGTCAGCAATTAATTGATTGGGTTGGATTCTTGAATTTCAGCAATATCTTCTCAGGTACTGGTGAAATATCAAGAAGATTCCTACCAGTATTAAGTTGGACTTTAGTCTGGGCTTTCTTCGCAACATTTACCAATTATATCGGTGGTATCTTATTAGCCCTTCTAATCAATAAAAAAGAAGTAAAATTTAAGAAATTATGGCGTACAATATTTGTTATTACAATTGCGTTACCTCAATTTGTGACTCTGCTAGCAATGAGAAGTTTGCTGATGAATCAAGGACCGGTGCATCAAATGCTGATGAATATCGGAATTCTTGCTGAAGGATCCACATTTGAAATATTGCAATTTGCCAGCAACCCTTTAACCACAAGGATTGCCGTCATCTTGATCAATGTTTGGATTGGGGTTCCATTTACAATGCTTATGACATCAGGTATCTTGATGAATGTGCCTTCAGAACTTTATGAAGCCGCACAAATCGATGGAGCCACAAAAAGACAAGCATTCTTTAATATCACAATACCTTATATCGTCTTTGTGACGACACCTTACCTTATTACCTCATTTATCGGTAATATTACAAGTTTCAATGTAATCTTCCTCTTAACTGGAGGTTTGCCAAGAGCAGGTGGCGGAGCAATAGCCGGAGAGACAGATCTTTTAGTTACTTGGTTATACAAACTGACCATCGAACAAAACGATTACAACTTAGGTTCAGTAATTGCAATTCTAACATTTATTATCACTGCTTCTGCTACTTTAATTAGTTATAGACGATCTAAATCATTTAAAGAGGAGGATGCTTTCCAATGATAAATAAAGAAAAAAAGTTTAAAAGTGTAAAAGCATCTAAACTGTCCTCAACAATATTTTCTTATATAACTTTAGTTATTTTATCAATAATTTGGTTATATCCAATTCTTTGGATTTTGCTGAGTGCTTTTAGAGTGGAATACCGTGACGGCAACTTGATTACTACAGTTGTTGGTAATTATATTCCAAAAGGATTAGGATTCGAAAACTTTAGAATTCTCTTTGAAAATCCTACTGGGAATAATCCATTTATTCAATGGTTTATCAACACCTTAATTGTCAGTTTGTTTACTTTCATCTTATCAACATTATTTACTCTATCAGTTGCTTACGTTATGAGTAAATTAAGATTCCCAATGCGAAAGAAATTCCTAAGTATTGCGATTATCCTTGGTTTATTCCCTGGATTTATGTCAATGATTGCTATTTATTATATTCTTAAAGCAGTTAGTTTAACAGGAACATTATACGCATTAATTTTAGTCTACTCAGCAGGCGCTGGTCTAGGTTTCTATGTTGCCAAAGGTTTCTTTGATATTATTCCAAACTCACTGATGGAATCGGCTAAATTAGACGGTGCGACAAACTCGCAAATATTTACTAAGATTGTTTTACCTTTATCAAAACCAATTATTATTTATACAGCGTTACTATCATTCATCGGACCTTGGATGGACTTCATCTTCGCAAAAGTTATCCTCGGAACGAATAGGCAGGTGTATACTGTGGCTGTTGGTCTATACGAAATGATGTATGGAGAACAAGTAAGTTCAAGTCAATTTACAGTATTCGCTGCCGGTTCAGTTATTGTTGCTATTCCAATCGTTACTCTATTCTTGTCAATGCAGAAATACTACGTTGAAGGAGTCACTGCTGGCGCTGTTAAGGGATAGGAGTTTTAAACTATGAAAAAAATATTACTTACACTAATTACTTTAATCGCAGGAGTATCAATTATGGCTTGTAACAACACTACAACTCAACCAACAACAATTATTACAACAATCGACACTAACCCTGAATATAAAATCGTTGACGAACAATTAACTCCTGTTTCGTTAGAAGATCAATACCGGGTTTATTATGAAATATTTGTTGGATCATTCTCTGATTCCAACGATGACGGCTATGGAGACTTACAAGGCATAATCAACCGTTTTGATTATTTAAATGACGGTGATGATAATTCCGGAAGAAGTTTAGGAATTGAAGGTATTTGGCTAATGCCAATAATGCCTTCTCCTTCTTACCATAAATATGACGTCTTAGATTATAAAGCAATTGATCCAAATTATGGTACAATTGAAGATTTTGAGAATTTTACTACCTTAGCCAACGAAAGAGACGTTAGAGTTATCATTGATTTAGTACTAAACCATACCTCAAGTCAACATCCTTGGTTTAAAGCCGCTAGATTAGCGGTTCAAAACAATGACTTTGATAATAAATATGTTGGTTATTACACAATTGTTACCGAAGAACAAAAAGAATCGGGTAAAAGATATTATTTACTTGCAGGAGATTATTATTACGAAGGTAACTTCTCTTCACAAATGCCTGAGCTTAACCTTGATAACGAAGACGTTAGAGATGAAATAAAAGACATCGTTAGTTTCTGGTTTGAAAAAGGTGTAGCTGGTTTTCGTCTTGATGCTGCGAAATACCCATATCTTTATGATGATGATAAGAATATTGAATTTTGGAATTGGTTCGTGGCGGAATGTAAGAAAATCAACCCTGATGCTTATATCGTTGGCGAAGTATGGTCAGGCGATAGCTTGATTGCTCCATATTATGAATCATTCAG
>CAZMMT010000065.1:0-5083 GCA_964567465.1 uncultured Candidatus Izemoplasmatales bacterium
TTTTATAGTGATTCTGTTATTTGGTTACCAAATTCATATGTTGATTTAGATGAAGACAATATGAAGAAGTTTAAACATTTCTTGGCGATGACTGATCAAATTGATGATGTTCAAGAAGTTTATCATAATGTTAATTTAGACGAGGAGTAAGAAATGAATTTACCGAATAAACTAACAATGATTAGAATTTTTATTATTCCCTTTATTGTTATTATCTATTTTTTAAATAAGCAAATTGATAATGTAGTAGCTAATTTAAGCCTCTATATCATGGGAGTATTGTTTATTGCGGCTTCTGTGACTGATTATTTTGACGGTAAGATTGCTAGAGCTAGAAATATCGTTACGACTTTTGGAAAGTTTATCGATCCATTAGCAGATAAATTGTTAGTGACAACGACTTTGATATTGTTATCAAATTATTATTACATTAACTTAAACGGACTTTTCATGTGGATGCCGTTTTGGGTAGTGTTAATTGTGATTACAAGAGATTTGATTGTCACATCCATAAGATTAGTGGCGATTAATGAAGGAACGATTGTAGCAGCAAAATCAAGCGGGAAAATTAAGACTGCTTTTACAATGTTAACAATTGTTTATTACTTCTTTATCATGCCGTTTGGCGGAGATGTTATCAGTATCATCGGCATGATTATGACGATTATATTTGTTTTATTAACGGTTTATTCGGCAGTTGATTACTTTTTAAAGAATAAAGATATAATTTTTAAAGAAATTTAAGTAAACAGAAGTATTATTTTTACTAGACTTATAAAAGGAGAAGTAAATGTATGGATGACAAACAAAGAGAAAAGAATTTAGAGTTAGCGATAAAAACGATTGAAAAGGAATATGGCAAAGGCTCAATTATGATTTTAGGTGAAAACAGAGCTATGGATATCGAAACGATATCTTCAGGTTCAATTTCACTTGATCAAGCTATGGGAGTATTTGGTTATCCGCGTGGTCGTATCATAGAAATCTATGGTCCTGAGTCTAGTGGGAAAACTACTTTTGCATTACATGCGATAGCTGAGACGCAAAAAGCTGGCGGATACGCAGCTTTTATTGACGCAGAGCATGCATTAGATGCAGTATATGCAAAGAATCTAGGTGTTGATATTGATCAATTGATTCTTTCTCAACCTGATACTGGGGAACAAGCTTTAGAGATCGCGGAAGCGCTTATTAGAAGTGGTGCGATTGATATGGTTGTTATCGACAGTGTAGCGGCTTTAGTTCCAGAAGCGGAAATTAGAGGCGAAATGGGAGATTCACATGTTGGACTTCAAGCAAGACTGATGAGTCAAGCGATGAGAAAGTTATCAGGCGCTTTATCGAAGAGTAAATGTATAGCAGTCTTCATTAATCAAATTCGTGAAAAAGTTGGAATTATGTTCGGTAACCCAGAAACTACACCTGGAGGCCGTGCGCTTAAGTTTTATGCATCGATTAGACTAGAAATTAGACGCGGCGAACAGATTAAAGAAGGTACTGATATTACCGGAAATAAAGCCAAAGTTAAAGTTGTTAAGAATAAAGTAGCGGCTCCGTTTAAGACTTGTGAAGTCGATATTGTTTTTGGTAAGGGAATCTCTAAGACTGGGGAAATTGTTGATATAGCTTCGGATATGGAAATCTTGAAGAAGAGCGGTGCTTGGTATGCTTATAAAGATTCTAAGGTCGGACAAGGTAGAGAAAACGTTAAGAAGTATCTAGAAGAAAACCCAGAAATTTATGAAGAAATTTATAAAGCTGTGAAAGAAAAAATGCAAGTTAAATGAGAAAACCATTTTGGTTTTCTTTTTATTTTTAAATAAATTTATTTTAAAATTATTTAAGAAATATCTTTTGACTACATAGGTCTTTTAATATATAATATAGGAGTAACAAAATTATTTTTATGTATATAATATTTTTATCATTTATATAAAAAAATTAAATCAGAAAGGGAGTATTAATAATGCCAGATGTATGGATTATTATTATTTCCAGTTCATTAGGTTTACTTGTTGGTGGACTACTAGGGTTTATTTTACGAGTTTCAGTAGTTGAAAAAGGTTTTCAAACTGCAAAAAATAAATCACAGAGTATAATTGACAATGCAACTACACAAGCGGAACGAATTAAAAAAGAAAAATTGTTAGAAGCAAGACAAGAGATTCATAATTTAAATTTGGAGAACGATAAAGTTTTAAAGGAAAAGAAGGCTAATGTAGCTGTTCTTGAGAATAAACTTCATCAAAGAGAAGAACTGTTAGAAAGACGTTCTTCTAATTTAGATAAACGTGAACTCAATTTGGATCGTAAGGAAGAAGTCCTAGACCAAAGAAAAGCCGCTGTTGATGAAAAGAACCTTGAATTGGAAAATTTAATCAAAGAACAAAATGAAAAGTTATTTGAAATTGCTAACTACACTGTAGAACAAGCACGCGAAATTATCATGGCTCGCGTAAAAGAAGACATGATAGCTGATATTGACCGATTCATTAGAGATGAAGAGGAAAGAGCGAAAAATGAGGCTCAAAAGAAAGCTAAAGAAATTATTACTGGTGCTATTCAAAAACTAGCACAAGATGTTACAGCGGAGACAACAGTTAGTGTTGTGGCATTACCAAACGATGAAATGAAAGGTCGTATTATCGGTAGAGAAGGCCGTAATATTAGAACCTTAGAAGCAATGACCGGAGTTGATTTAATTATTGATGATACTCCAGAAGCAGTCGTTTTATCTGGATTTGATCCAATAAGAAGAGAGATTGCGAAGAGATCACTTGAAGCTTTAATTCAAGACGGACGAATTCATCCAGCGAGAATTGAAGAAATAGTTGATAAGCAAAGAGTTGAAGTTGATCAATTCATTAGAGATAAGGGTGATGAAGCGGTATTTGAAACAGGTATCGGTAGAGTTCATCCGGATTTAACTAAATTGATTGGGAGAATGCATTTTAGATCATCATATGGTCAAAACGCACTTAAACATTCAATTGAAACCGCATTTTTAGCTGGTAAGATGGCAGTTGAACTTGGTGAAAACGAAGTCTTAGCTAAAAGAGCGGGATTATTACATGATATTGGAAAATCAGTTGACCATGAAATCGAAGGTTCACATGTGGATATCGGTTTACAGTTAGCTAGAAAGTATCATGAACCTGAAGCAGTACTGGATGCAATTTCATCCCATCATGGTGACATAGAAGCTACTACAGTTATCGGTGTTATCGTCGCTGCCGCTGATGCATTATCAGCTGCTAGACCGGGAGCTAGATCGGAGTCATTAGAAAACTACATCAACCGCTTAACGCAATTAGAAGAAATTTCTTCACAAGTTGCTGGCGTGGAATCAGCTTTTGCTATTCAAGCTGGTAGAGAGGTTAGAGTCATCGTTAGACCAAATGAAATCGATGATGAAAGAGCCCATGTAGTTGCTAGAGAAATCAGAACTCAAATTGAAGAGAAACTAAGCTACCCAGGAACTATTAAAGTAACGGTAATCCGCGAGACTAGAGCTCAAGATATTGCTAAATAAAATTAAGCCTTCCTGATAAGAATTTCTTGTTAGGAAGGCTAATCTTTTTAAAGGGAGTAGATAATTTTTGAAAATCTTATTTGTTGGAGACGTTTATAACGAACTAGGCCAAAAGGCCTTCGATAAATATTTCCTAAATGTAAAGAATGAATATAAACCAAACTTTATTATCGTCAATGGCGAAAACATTGAAAAAGGTAATGGTTTGAGTGAGAAGACATATAAAGAGTATTTAACTAGAGGCGTTAATGTTTTTACGCTTGGAAACCATGCTTTTTCAAGGCCTGATTATAAAGAAGTTTTAGAACTTCCTAATGTTGTTAGACCAGCAAATTATGGTAAGAATACTCCTGGTAAAGAATATGTCGTAGTTAATTATAATGGCAAGAAAATCGCTGTGATTAACCTTATTGGCAGGATTTTCATGCATGATGCGACCGATAATCCGTTTACAAAGATGGACTTGTTATTAGAGGAAATTGAAGCTGATTATATTGTCGTTGATTTCCACGCAGAAGCAACTTCAGAGAAGTATGCTTTGGCTCATTATCTAGATGGTCGAGTGAGTGCAATTGTTGGTACTCATACACACGTTCCAACAGCTGATAATATTGTCTTACCTAAGGGTACGCTTTATATCTCTGATGTTGGTATGACTGGAGCTAAGTATGGAATTATTGGGGGAGATGTTTCTCAAGGGATTAGAAAGTTCTTATCGGGAATTCCAGAAAGAGTCAAACCGCAAAAAGAATCACTTTTACAGTTCAATGCTTGTTTCTTGGATTTAGAAATGAAGAAAATTGAAAGAATTAATATCTTTGAGTGAATTGGAGGTTAGTTGATGGACAGAGTTAATAATAAGCCGGATTTAAAAAATGCGCGTAAAAGAACGAAAAGTGAAGTTGAAACTAAAGAGTATGAAAATATTCAAAGAATAAAAGATATCGGTAAAGATAAAAAGTATATAATTCAAACTCATGGCTGCCAAGCTAATGAAGCAGACAGTGAAGTATTAAAGGGATTATTAGAGTCACAAGGTTTCACCTCAACTGAGCATTTAGAAGACTCAGATTTAGTTATCATCAATACCTGTGCTATCCGTGAAAACGCTGAAAATAAAGTTTTTGGCGAATTAGGAAGATTAAAGAGTTATAAACGGATTAATCCAAATATGATTATTGCTGTTGCTGGATGCATGCCTCAAGAAGAAGCTGTTGTTGAGAGAATCATTAAGAAGTATCCGCATGTTGATTTAGTCTTTGGGACACATAATATTGATAAGTTATTGGATTATTTGGATTACGTATTAAAACATAAAAAACCTTTGATTGAAGTCTATTCGAAAGAAGGCGAAATCATTGAACATTTACCGCAAGTAAGAGACAACCGTTTTAAAGCTTGGGTTAATATCATGTTCGGATGCGATGAGTTCTGTACTTATTGTATCGTTCCTTACACGAGAGGTAAAGAAAGATCAAGAAAGAAAGAATATATCATTGAAGAAATCAAGGTTTTAATTAATCAAGGTTATAAAGAAATTACACTTTTAGG
>CAZMMT010000066.1:0-2259 GCA_964567465.1 uncultured Candidatus Izemoplasmatales bacterium
ATACTATAAGACATCGGTAACTTATTTCTAAACTCCGGATATTGATATAAACTCCTACCAACATGGGTCATTCCTCCATTATCCCAAAACAACGTATCAAACTCATGTAAATACTCAATCTCTAATCCAGCCTCTATAAGCGCATTAACAATATCGCTTAAACTATGATTCCACCAATAGTTCTCCGCATGTTTAACACCAGCCGCATAACCACCGATTTCATATCCAAGATCAGCCTTAGCATTAAAATAATCATACTTTAATACAAACTCCCTTTTTTCCGCAATCAACCTATCATCAAAGATATGTAAAATCGGATGCGAGTCATAAACATAAAAGAACCCGTCATCTTTTAATAAACCCCTTACAACCTTAGCCCACTTCTTTAAATCTGGTAACCATCCTAATACTCCTTCAGAGGTAAAGACGATATCGTATAAATCATTATGCTTTTCCCCAAATTCTAAAACGTCAGATTCAATAAACTCCATCTTCTCCATTTTAAAATCTTCTTTTAATTTATTAGCATAAAAGATATTCTCATCAGATAAATCAACACCTACTGCTTTACTTAGACCCATTCTTGCTAAAGATATAGTATCTTGACCAATATTGCATTGTAAATGAATCAGACTTTTAAATCTGATATTTCCTAATTCTTTAACAATATTATCATTAAGTAAAGTTTTGTTTTCTTCTAACTGTTTTTTAAAGTTAAAGTAATGTTCTTTTGATAACAAATTCCATGCTTCTTTATTCTTATTGATCTCATTCATAACTTTCACCTACCATAATTAATATACCATAATCACTAGTCGCTTATAAATAAAAAATTGCAAAACTGACATAATCTTAGCAATAAAAATCATAAATTAGTTTGAATATAAAATTTTTTAGTACTTTATTCGTGTAAAAACAAAATACTTGTGATAAAATATTTTCAGGTGAAAGGAGAAAGATTTAAATTCTCGAAAAAAAGTAAAAACAAAATATTTAAATCTTACAACCAAAAACATGAAAAAATTTATAATGGTCTTTTTTATATTATTTACTGTATTTACTGTCTCAGCTTGTTCAAGCAACACTACTACAACCGCTGATGAAAATAACCCAACCACTACTTCACTACCACCACTAAGAGTCGGCATGGATCTTCGTTATCCTCCGTTTGAAACACTTAACCTTCAGTCTGAACCAGAAGGAATCAGTGTTGACATCGCTTTAGCCTTTGGAGAGTTTTTAGGTAGAGAAGTTGAAATCGTCAACACTAACTTCGCTTCATTAATCCCTTCGCTAAACTCAGGTGAAATTGATATTATCATCGCCTCGATGAGTATTACTGCAGAAAGAGAGCAAAGCGTTGATTTCTCTGATCCTTATTTCTTCTTTAAGATAATCTCTTTAGTTAATAAAGACTTCGCTGATGAAAACAACATCACAGAAGATTCAACTGTTGAAGATTTACTAGCGATTGATAATGCAGTTTATAGCGGTATTGCATCACAAGTATCTGCAACAATCCCAGAATCTTACGGTAAAGAAGTTATTATTTCAACTAATCTTGGAACCGCTGTTGAATCAGTTGTTCAAGGAACAGCTGATATCTTATTAATGAGTGCTAATCCTGTAGTTGACGGAAACAGAGCTAATCCAAATACAACAATCGTTGTTTGGGACTCATTCGTTTCAAGTCCAATTGGCATGGCTGTTCAACAAGGCAATACCGAACTTCTCAATCAAGCAAATGCTTTTATAGCTACTTTCAGTCAAACTGGTGGCTTATATGAAGTTTTAGCCGACAAATGGGACGCAGAAATCATTGAAGGGTTAGGTAGATATGGTCTCGAATTCTTTATCACTGAATAAACTAAAAACAATAATTTCATACATAGCGGCGATTATGACAGTAATCGCCTTTATGGTGTTTGTTGCTTTAAGACAAACAGATGATTTCTCTTTCGAACCATTTTTTCCTTATCGTAATGTAATTCTAAACGGAATCAAGAACACCATCTTCGTTTCAATAATTTCACTTTTAGGAAGTATGGTTCTAGGCTTTATTCTTTATCTATTACAAAAGTCAAAGATCAAATACTTTAATGCCCTAATTGATGTCTTTACGGAAATCATCTATGGAACCCCACTACTAGTACTAATTATCGTAACTGCATTTTTAATCGGTCCGGCATTTAACTCTTACAACCGAAATCTATTTGGTGTACTAGCACTTATCATCTATATGTCTCCATATATGAAAAA
>CAZMMT010000066.1:2359-4930 GCA_964567465.1 uncultured Candidatus Izemoplasmatales bacterium
CTTTCACAATTTACAAAATATATTGAAAGGAAGTTATCATTATGAAACTAGAGATTCAAAATATTAATCATAATTATGACGTTGAAGTATTAAAGGATTTAACCTTTAAACTTGACAATCATAACTCAATCGCAATTATCGGTGTTTCCGGAAGCGGGAAATCAACTCTCTTAAGACTTATGTCAGGACTTGAAAAACCGACCTCAGGCACAATTAAAATTAATGATTTAGCCGTTGATAATCCTGAATATAAAAAACATGTTGGTTTTGTCTTCCAACAACATAATCTCTTTCCCCATCTTACCTTAAAAAGAAACATTACTTTAATCTTAGAAAAAACAAGAAATAAAACCAAACAAGAAGCTGATGAGATAGCTATGAAATATCTTAAACTTCTTCACTTAGAAGATCAAGTTAATAAACTGCCGAAAAACGTCTCCGGTGGTCAAGCACAAAGAGCTTCTATTGCTAGAGCTTTATCAGGCAATCCTGAGATTATCTTCTTAGATGAACCAACTGCTTCACTAGATCCAATCCTTACTCATGAAGTCTTAACCGCAGTTGAAGAGTTAAAAGGATTAGGAAAATCATTCATCTTTGTTACTCATGTCTTAAGCTTTGTGAAAGACTTCGCCGATTATGTAATCTATATGCATGAAGGAAAAATTCATGAATGCGGGACTCCTGATATCTTAGATGACCCAAAAACAAATGAACTAAATGAATTCATGAAAAAAGTGAGATAATCAAATCTCACTTTTTTTAATATCTATTAAGCATTTCTTCTATCACGGATTCTTTTTTCTTACTACTCCAATTTATTGAAGTCATATTTCTTACAACCCCGTTTTTTCGTTCAATAAGCTTTTTCATTTGTTTTAAGGTTTGGTTACCACCAAGCCAAGAAACTGGAAATTGATGAGTAACAAATAAATCAATGGTTTTACCGCTTAAGTCTTCTAACTCAGTTAAATAAGTTTTCATAACCTTACAAATCATAAACCCATGGACTGGACATGCAAAAATAACTTCTTCATAGTCTTTTACATTAGGTCTTTCAACTAATTCTACAACCTTTTGATTTGGATCATCGGAACTAGCCTTTACTCTTAAAATGTCAAAATCTTTAAACCTTTTTACAACACTTTCTGTATTACCCGTCTTACTATAAAAAACTATCGCTCTTTTCATCTTTTACTCCCTTAAAATTTATTAGTTAAATTCCAAATCTAATTGTAAAACTTTATATCTAAATAAACAATACATCTTCTAAAAATCATTACTTTATATATTCTAAATTAATATCAAGCCACAATGCATCTTCATCAATAGTCTTAATAAAAACTTTATTTGCATCTTCTAAAAATTTGTTTTGATGGAACTTAAATATTATCTTATCTTCACTCTTACCAAAGATTTCAATCTTACCTCTTTTATGAGACATTATATATCTAAATGCTTTTGATATACCGTTTAATCTTTCTCTTGTCTTATCTACTAAATCAACACCTCTTGAAAGCGGCACTTGAAAATGTACTCCACCTTTTACTGGACGGCACTGAAACAAATAATATGGCTCGACACCGGCATTAACCAATCCGTTAAATAAATTAGCCAACACTTCTTCATCATCATTAACGCCCTTTAAAAGCACTGCTTGATTTCTAATTACTAACCCTTGGTCCTTCAAAGCTCTGATTGCTTTTCTTGACTTCTCGGTTATCTCTTTAGCATGATTAAAATGCGTAACAATAATTATCTCTTTCTTCTTACTATATCTATTAAGTATTTCAAGCAACTCTAAATCATCATAAATTCTATCAGGCTTTACTACAATGCTTCTAGTTCCAAACCTAATGAAATCTAAATGATCTAATTCACATAATTCTTTTAAGTACCCTTCAATTAAATCATTACTCATGGTGAAAGCATCACCACCGGTAATTAAGACATTATTAATTTCTTCATGGTTTCTAATATACTCAACTGCTTCATTCTTTCTTTCCAAGATTTCTTCACTTGTATAACCAACCATTCTTTTTCTAAAACAATGCCTACAGTACATAAAACAATTATTTGTACAAAGCACTAAAGCCGTTTGTTTATACTTGTGTTGCAACCCCGGCATTTTCGTATTGCTCTTCTCACCGCTTGTGTCTTCTTCACCCAATAGATTACCTTCTAAAACACTTGGAATTGCGAGCATCCTTATTGGATCATTTGTTTTTTCAAAGTCAATTAAATCATAGTAATACTCAGGTATCCGCATCGGATGCCTTTTAATTATTTCTTGTAGCTTTCTTTTTTCTTCATCAGTGTAATTAACTCTTTCAAAAATCTCACCCAACTGAGTAATTACTTTCTCTTTCATCTCCTTCACACCCTTTATATATTTTATTACAATTTTATTTTACACTATCTTTTAAATTTTGACAAACCAACAAAAAAGTGGAAGACTTGTTATCTTCCACTTAACCAAGATATATTAAAAATGTTATCTGTTAGTTATACTTACTTCAACTAACTGTTTCATCTTCAAATTCACCTTTTAGATACTTCTCAAGATATTCA
>CAZMMT010000067.1:0-4857 GCA_964567465.1 uncultured Candidatus Izemoplasmatales bacterium
GTAGGGTTAATCGTAGTTGGATCAAAAGCTCCAAATAATGCATTGAACATTTTTAAATCTCCTTTTCTTTTTTTATTTTATATTTATGTTTAATATAAATCTTTTTTTAGTATAAGTCATTATATTCAAAAAAACAAGTGTTTTTTGTTCTTTTGTGTTTATTTCGTGAATTTGAAAGCGTTTTCAATCAAATATCCACTAAATAATGAACAATAATGTTCTTTTTTGTTGCTTTTATTTTCTTTATTTCATTGACATATAAGTATAAATCTGTGAATCGTTTAAAGCATGATATAATTGCTTCTTCGTTCTAAGCATCTTCGTATATAAGAATCTATTCTTAGGATCAGCATGATAAGTTACCTTATTTGCTTTACCTCTTAAAGTTTGGAAACCTTCTTTGAATGATTTAAAATCCCCTTTAGAAACCATACATGATATTAACGCTCCTAAAGCAGTAGCTTCTGATGAATCATAAACGGAAACTGCTTTATTAAAAACATCAGCTTGAATTTGATTGAAAGTAGGAAACTTTGTCAATCCGCCAGCCGCATGAATAATATCAACATATCCAATCAAATCAGCGATTAGTTCAATATTCTCAGCCATTTCTAAAGCAATGCCTTCTAAAACGCTTCTTGCGAAATCACCTCTTGTATGTTCTAATGTTGCGTTGAAGAAAACGCCTTTAGATAAAGGATTCCAATAAGGAGCTGCACTACCTTTAAAATGAGGTATTAACAATAATCCCTTAGCCCCTGCTTTAGATTCAACAACTTCTTTATTAATATTGTCAAAAGTATCTTCTTTATAAAACTGATCTCTGTACCATGCATAAATATTACCGCTTGTTAATAGACCAGCCTCTACAACCCATTTACCAGGAACAGCACTAGCACTAATAAGCACCCGCATGTTCTCATCGAACACCGGCTTATCCGCGTGCGCGATAATAAATGAACCAGTACCAATATTAGCCTCTAATGTACCTTCAGTTAACACATTCAAACCGACTGCAGCACATTGTTGATCTCCACCAGCTAAAACTACATCTATATCAGCCGATAAACCAGTTTTTTCAATAGCCTGTGCTGATAACTTCCCAACTGAAGTGCCAGGAGCGACAATTTCCACTAATTTATTTTTATCAAGATCAAATGCATTGATTAAATCTTCATCCCATTTAAACGTATGAATATCCATTAAAAGCGTTCTAGCAGCTTGTGTGACATCAGTAACAAACTTATTGGTTAATAGATAACAGACATAATCTTGAACGCCAATAAACTTAAAAGTCTCTTCATATAAATCAGGCATATTGTTCTTAACCCATTTCATCTTCGGAGCACTGAAATAAGAATCTAGTCTTAAACCAGTCTTTTGATAGATATCTTGCATTGACATCTTTTCTTTAACGCTCTTTGTTTCTTCATAACTTCTTCGATCTTGCCAAGTAATCGCATTATATAACACCTTACCTTGAGCATTAACCGGTATTATAGAAGCTCTTTGTGAAGTCAAAGAAATCGATTCAATTATTAATTTATTCTTTCTTGCATAATCGTTGATATCTTTTAAAGTAGCGTACAATGTATCCTTCCAAGTTCTAGGATCTTGTTCTACTTCAATACCGTTAAATATCGGTGAATATGGTAACTGCGAAGTGTATAAGGACTCCCCTAATTTATTATAGAGAATAGTCCGCATACTCTGAGTTCCAACATCAACAATCGCAATACATTTTCCTTTATTCATAAACCTTAAACATCTCCATATGTTCGATGATTGTTTCTTTAGCAATTTTAACTGCTTTTGTGCCTAATTGCGAATAATGCACTTCTTCATTTTTCGCAATTGCACTTTTAAACAAACTAACCACCTGACGAGAAATTTCTGTATTTACATTAATTTTTGCGATACCATTTTTTATACATTCATGAACTGTATCTTTAGGCGTTCCACTACCGCCATGTAATACTAGCGGAATATTTACTAAAGCTTTAATCTCTTTTAATCTGTCAACACTTATGTTTGGTTCACCTTTATACATACCGTGAACCGTACCAATGGAAACCGCCAAACAATCGACTTTTGTTGCTTCAACAAACTCTTTAGCTTGAAGTGGATCAGTATAATTAGTAACACCTTCGTCTTCATTAGAATGACTTCCTAAAGCTATAGAACCAAGTTCCGCTTCAACCGTAACATTATTCTTATGAGCGTACTCTACAACTAATTTCGTATTGCTTAAGTTCTCTTCAAAACTTAAATCAGAACCATCATACATTACTGATGTAAATCCGCAATCAATTGCTTTTTTTATCGTGTCGATATCTTTTGTATGATCTAAATGAAGTACTACCGGCAAATCCATATCAAGCGTCATTGTTCTAACTAAATTAGCTATTTCTTTCAATTCCATATTAGCTAAATACTTTTCACCAAAAGCAATAATTGCTGGTGTTTTATTTTCTTTAATTGCTTCTACTACAGCTTTAATAGTTTCGTAATTATAAACATTAAAAGCTCCAACTGCATAATTATTTTCTAAAGCTTTATATAAAACATCATTTAAATTCGCAATCATTTTTTAACACCTGCAAGCCATTTTTTAAACTCTTCATTTTCTAAAACTTCAGGATTTAGGATAAACTGAGCTTTTTTACCGCTTAAGAATTTTTCGATATCTTCAAACAATAAATAAGGTGAACCAGTTAACACTTCAGTTGTTGTCCCAGCGATATGAGTAGTTAAGGTTACATTATCTAAATCAATAAACTTAGAATTTGGATCAATTGGTTCTTCATCAAAAACATCTAATCCTGCCCCAGCAATCTTCTTATTCTTTAATACTTCATATAAATAATCCATATCAATAAGTCCAGATCTACCAGTATTGACTAGATAAGACGTAGGTTTCATCATATCTAAATATTCTTTAGAAGCCCAACCCTTAGTCGCATCAACTAAACGTAAATGAATGCTGATAAAATCTGATTCTTTAAACAATGTTTCTTTATCTACTGGCTTGCAATTAGCTTCTAAAATATCCGCTTCAGGAGTAAAAGCATCATAAACTAAAACTTCTAAATCCCATCCTTGTAATTTTTGTGCAACTAATCTACCGATATAACCAAAGCCAGCAATACCGATTTTCTTTCCTTTTAACTGCGGAACGAAATCAACATTAGAAAACTCTTTTTGCCAACCTCTGTTTTTAATTGAATTATGCGCTTTAGCAATATTTCTTGATTCAGCTAACATTAACCCCACCGCAAAATCACTTACAGCTTCAGCATTTCTTCCCATTACGTTAAAAGCTAAAATACCTCTTTTTGTCGCTTCTTTTAAATTGATGTTTTCTTTTCCGGCTCTTGCCAATCCGACTATTTTTAAATTTGGCATAGCATCCATCAACTTAGATGATACAGGAACGAACAAACCTGCTAATAATTCAGCGTCTTTCCCTGCTTCTAAAACAACATCTGGAACTACTTCAATTTCTGGGCCTTGTTGTTCAACTTTTAATCTTCTGTCTTGTAAAGAAGACCAATCTGTTTCAAAATCACCCATAGCCATTTCGTTAAAAAATTTCTTGATGTGTTTTTCGTAAGCTGGTTTAAACATTTCACTAGTGATCATCGGGTCGCCTGATAGAATTGCTTTCATTTTTAAATCCTCCTATATATTTTTATTATTTTTTTGTTTGTTTATGTTCTTTTGATTGCTATCATTGACATTATAAAGCAAAACAGCATTATTGTCAATGCTGTTTTGTGCGTTTATGTTCTTTTTTTATCTTTTTTTGAAAAATGGCGCATATTTCGCTGCCAAAAGAATAGCTTCGGACATTGAAATCTCATTGGCGATATTCTTTCCAGCAATATCCATAGCTGTACCATGGTCAACTGAAGTCCTTAAAAAAGGCATTCCGTTAGTGATAGATATCGTTTTATGGAAGTCATAAGTCTTAGTCGCAATATGACCCTGGTCATGATATAAAGATAATATCGCAGCCCATTTACCACTCAATCCAATCGCAAAGATTGAATCAGCGGGTACCGGACCAATAACATCATAACCTTGTCTTTGCATTTCTTCAATTGCCGGAACAATCTCTTCAACTTCTTCCCAACCGAACAAACCATGTTCGCCTGAATGCGGATTTAATCCCGCAACAGCTATTGTACCCTTAACACCTAAACGCGCTAAGGCTTCATGTGATCTTTTAATATAATCCATTACTCTTTCTTTCTTAACCATATCAATAGCTTGTCTTAAGCTAACGTGACGAGATAAGAAAAAGACTCTTAGTTTTTCAATTTCAAACATTGTTAATGGATCATTTGTATTCGATAAAGACGCAAAAATCTCAGTATGACCAATAAAAGGTACTTTAGCAGCTTTTAAACTTTCTTTATTAATTGGAGTTGTTGCTATAGCTTTAATATAATCTTTATTGCTTAATTCAACGCTCGTTTTAATATACTCAAAAGCAGCCTGCCCGCACATTGCATCAACTTTTCCTAATTCAAGCTTTTCCATATCGATATTTTGAACAGGATATACATATACTTTACCCCATTCAAAATCTATATCTCTAGGATCATCTACTTCAACAATACTAACATCTAATTTATATAAATCAATAATTTGTTGTAAAACATTAGTATCTCCGATTAAAAGTGGATTTGCACTTTCTAATACTCTTTCATCAATTGCACTTTTAATCGCAATTTCTGGACCAATTCCAGCTGGGTCTCCGATTGGAATCCCAATAATAGGTTTATTCATTTACATCACTCCTTCAAAATATTCGCTTATTAAAAGGTAAGCATCTTCATTACCAATCATTCC
>CAZMMT010000068.1:0-4814 GCA_964567465.1 uncultured Candidatus Izemoplasmatales bacterium
TCCGCTAACAAACTAGCAATCTTAATCGCATTTTGTTTATAAACGGTCATTCTTTTACCTTTTGAACCACCCTTATTTGGGTCACTAAAAAGATTGTTAAAAGTATTAAGAAGTTTTTCTTTTTTTCTTTTATTTAGTGATTTTGATTTGTTCAAATCATAATGATTCGGTTCGAAAACAACTTCAACTTTTTTCTTATCAATAAGTATTAATCCTAAATTAAGTCTTTTGAGTAATAATTGAAAATGCTTAATTGAATTTTGATGGGATTTATAAGAGTCTTTTGGAATCGCCAAAAAAACATTATCTACAAGTTTTTGTCTTTCAATTACTTGATAGATAAGTTTTAGACTTATTTTTACTTTTAATTCAATTGCTATAGTTATATCTTCTTTAATAGCTAGTATATCGATGTCATTAATTTCCGCTTTTACTGTATACCCCTGACTCTCAAAAAAAGATTTAACTGGCTGATAAAGATCAGTTTCTAACATATTTACCTCGCTTTATACATCTACATTATATATCTTCTTAAACTCGTTTTTCATTCCAATCGGGAAAATAAATATCGCTGATAAAGAAACAACCGATGCAAGCAAGATAATAAAGCGATATTCAAGACCTGAATATTCAGCTATCAAACCAATCGTTAAGGTTCCTAGAATAGTACCGATATTCCATAACATCTGTTGGGTAGAATTTATTCTACCTCTAATATGACTTGGAAGATAGGTTTGAGTAGCACTCATTCTAATATTAAAACTGGTAACCGAAAGTAATCCCACAATAAAACTTACAACGACCATCATGATATAAGGCATGTATAAAAGCGTCGCTCCCAGTACTTCTACTGTTATATACACACCAACAGCTATTAAATATTTTTTAGCAGTAGGATATTTAAAAATATAATGAATAATCCCTCCAACCATTCTCCCGATAGCACTCGCTGATATTAACAATGAGAAGTTTTGTAAAGTTAGAGTTGGATGATTAACAAAGTATGGCATTCTTAATAAATCACTTGCGGCATAAACAAATGAAAAAGCCGCAAATAGGACTCCTATTCCTAAGATACCTTTTTCTAATTTATAATAGTGTAAACCTTCCTTTATATCTTCGATAAAAGTAATTTTACTATGAACTTTTTTTGTGTTAAGTTTTTCTTCTAATTTTATCTGTGTTTCAATTGTCGCAGTTATAACAAAAGTTAAAGCATTAAATACCATTAAAATAGCAACTCCGAATTCATAATTTTCAATTAAAAATGTTGCTATAGGGGCCATGACCGCGGCAGATATCGGCCAAATTAATGAAGATATCGAGTACGCCTTAGAGTGATTACCCTTAGAAATAACTTCAGGAAACAAACTAGTAAAAGCAATTTGATAGACAGTATCAACTATACCGAAGAAAGCTGCGATCATAGTAAATACCCACACATTGAAGTAACCAGTAAATAAAATTAACGCAACCAACAAAAAAAAGATACTGTAAAAATAATCTATTCTATAAATCATTTTAACTCTTGAATTTCGATCAACAAAAGGACCAACAAAAATTGAAGTTATCATTCTAGGTATAATATTAGCTATTGTAAATAGAGCTAATGTTAAAGGTGACCCTGTCTGCTTATAGATTAAAATACCAAAAGCAATGCCCGCTGCGGCACTGCCAAAAGCTGATATAAAAGAGCCAATTGTTAAAATTGAAAAGTTACGATTCCAAAGTTTATTCATGTTTTTTTTTGACTAAATAGTCATTATCTCCTAGTATTAAAAATTCTTCATCCAAATATCCATGTAATATTATACTAGATTTCTCCTGATAAATGTTATAAATATAGTTGAATATGAGAAAATTTTAATAATCCAAAATTCTAATGATTTGTCTCCATAGATTTTGTTTATATTGTGCAAAGAAGATACAAAAATCTGCATTTGTGATAAAATATGGTTATAAATATATTTATGAAGGAAGGTAATTATGAGCAAATTAGTTAAGTCGTTATTAAAGACATTTATAATACTTTTGGTAATTGTTTTTATTTTAGTAGGTTTACCGCTTATTCTACTAAGCAAGAAAACTGTAGCGCCAATAGATCAATACAATACGTCATCGGAAACTGCTGTTTATTCAATGTTAGATGATGAGTTATCAAGTTTGATAACTGATATTAATGATGATACTGTATTCTTGACAGTTGATGAGGCTTTCATTAATAGAGCTATCCAAAAAGAACTTTCAAAAGACAATCCGAAATATTTAGACAGTCAATATGAAGATGAAATGGCTTATTCATATATGATGGTTTTTAACAATTTTGGCATTAAAGGGATTTGGACAGAAATCACTGATGACCAAATCAAAATAACTGCAGGAGCTGATTATGTCACTTCGTCAGGGAATGTTCTATACCAAACTGGAATGGAAATTGTTTTTGATATCGTTCTATCAGAAAACCAAGAATACTATTTAAAAGTTAGCGATATTGAAATTGGTAAGATTAATATTGGGATAAAATCCGCTTATAAACTAGCAAACTTCATCGTTAATCGGTTAACCGATAAAAGCTTGAATGATTTAATCGCGGAAAGTTTAGGTTTTGGGCAATTCGATGAAGAGGATTTGAGCTTCACTGTTGGTGAAACAGAACTTACGGAGTACCTGTTTGAAGTTGACCCCACTTTCGCAGCTTTATTAAAGGTTGTTTATGAACATGAATTGTTAATATTAGACATCAGCGATGAAGGATTCGATATTTCTTTAGAAGTTGGTGTATTCAGAAGACTGAGTACTGATTTGGATGAACCAGCTTTTGACAAATGGGAAAACGATGCAGACAAAGCTGCTTTTATGGCTAATTTAGCTATGCAAGCAATTATGAATGCTGCAATGAACCCAACAGATCCTAGAATTGATTTGACCGAAGCTGATGTCAATGCAATATTAGATTATTATTTACAAGACAAAGTTAAATTCGAATTACCAATTAAGTTCATGTTGGATGGAACTGAAATCGAATATATTTTTAGTTCCACAAACCTGTTTATCACAATGGTCGGTGACGAGTTATCAATTCATCTATTAATGACTTTAGCAAAAACCGATATGTCTGGTACTTTTGACATGCAGTTTAATCTTTCTAGTACTGTCAGTATGAATAGCAATGGCGATATGGTATTAAATATAATTGAAGCAAATCTAGGTGATATTATACTAACAACTGATATGCTTTCAACTTTGTTTGGTATTTTCGATGATACTTTAATGGTTGACAATACTTTAGTAGTAAAAAAGGAAACTTTAAATAGCATGTTTGAAGGTTCAGGAATCGTGTTTGACGATAGTTACGTACTTAATGGAGAACTTCGATTACATTTTGGTTTAGATGACTAAAAAAGGTTTTAAATCAGCGAATAAAAATGATATACTAAAGTAGTATAAAATTTATTTGCATGGGTGAACTTACTAATGAATATTTCTATTAAAAAACATTTTGAAAATATTGAAAATAAGAATCTTATTTTGATAATTCTTAGCTCAATCGCGATTGCTTTCTTCTTTACTTCTACTGTAGGGATTTTTAAATATGATTTAATTAGAAATTATTATAATTTAAAGTTAGTTAACTTGAGTGAATTATTACCTTTCTTTGCGACTTTTTTAATTAGTTTCATAATAATATTAATATTGATTTTTTCACTGATAAAAGAACAACTAGAAAACTTAACTGCTACTTTCTGGTTGTTTTTCTTATTTATATTCGCATTTTTCGCTCCAGTAAAGTCTTTAGCAATTGGAGCGGTAATATTTGCTTTACCAGCATTTTACACCGGTATTGTAAATCTTGTTAAGAAACAACCATATACTAGATTAAACATCTTAAAGTGGATAATTTCAGGTTTGAATATTCTACTCTTTGCTGGTCTAATTGTAATCATGATTATGAAATTTTCGGTTAACTACATTCCGATTGAAGGCGTTAACGGCTCACTAATTAGTGATGAAATGATCTACAATCACGTAATGCAAAAACGCTTTTTAATCGCACTTATCATCTTTGGCGGTTTATCAATTATTTATACTACTACTGTTTTTATCAAATTTTTCAAGAAAGAAAAAGTAAAAAAACTCTTAACTGATATTGGTTTTAATTTAGTCGCTGTTATTCTCCTTGTTCAAGTTATAGTGTTTTCATTATTCATGGTATACAGGTTAAAAGCCTTTGCAACTTCTACTTATGACTTTGGTATTTTTATTCAAATGTTTTATAACATGAGAGATTTCAACGGTATGATTACTTCCTTAGAAAGAAGTGTATTAATATCTCATAATATGATTCATTTCTCACCAATATATTACCTGATGTTACCGGTATTTATGGTCTTTCCATATCCAGAAACTTTACAAGTATTACAAATACTCATTGTAGCGAGCGGAGTCTTTCCTTTATGGCTGATTATGAAGGAATTCAAAACACGAGATTTCTTTAAAATGTTGGTTATTGTGATGTATGTTATGTCACCGGCTATAATCACAAGTAGTTTTTATGACTTACATGAGAATTGTTTTTTACCGCCTTTACTGCTTTTTGTTTTATACTTTGCCATAAAAAAACAAACTATACCACTGATAATCTTTACTGCCTTAACGTTATTGGTTAAAGAAGATGCCAGTTTGTACTTAGTTTTTGTCGGTTTATATTTCCTGTTTTCCAGTATTTTTACAAAAGAGAAAAAAGTAGATATAAAACAGCTAATTTATGGAATCTCAATTATTATTGTTTCAATGGGATACTTTTTGATGATAAC
>CAZMMT010000069.1:0-4814 GCA_964567465.1 uncultured Candidatus Izemoplasmatales bacterium
CTCCTTCAAAATATTCGCTTATTAAAAGGTAAGCATCTTCATTACCAATCATTCCACCTTTAGTGATGATTGGTAATCCATTAAACACACCTTCAACAACCTTGCCATAAACACAAAGCGGTAAAACTTCTTCGAGAAGTTCAATACCCTTAGCATCATTGTCCATCAAGAAACTCAATGTCGTATCTCCTCCACTTGAGAAAATACCTTTTATCTTATAATTTTTAAGTATATATTTAGCAATCTTCGCCAAACTTAAATTAATAATTTTTGAAACATCGTCTACTTCAATTTGTTTTTCTTTTGCTATCTTAAACAAGTCTAATATAACCCTGTTATCAAGATCAAAAGTAGAAATTGCGATATGATTATGAGTCGATACCTTGATCTTATTTAGAACATCTTTACTGATAGCTTCAACATTATTTTCTTCTAACAAATCTATTGGATTAAGAGGAATAACTTTAAAAGTATTCTTACCTCTTACATATTTCAATTGTTTAAAAGTAGTATCTACCACACTACCTACTAGGTATAAAAACTTTTCTTCTTTAACTCCCGCTTTAATTCTTTCTCTTGTATAGTAGAAAGTAAAAACACCTGGATCAACTGTTATAACACTACAATCAGAAACACACAATGCTCTTGAAATCAAAGCAATATCTTCATTTGTTTCAGCGTCAAAAATAATCCCATCATATTTTTCATAAGCTTCTTTTATCATCTCAGCTAAAGCAAACTTGTCACTATAAACATCTCTATAAATATTTACTAAACTACCACTAAACTGTTTTTTAAACAAAGTATAAGCATCACTAGTATTAATCGGCATCTTTGGATCTTTAGCCACATCAGTGTTCTCTAAAGAGACTCCATTGACAAATATTTGACCATTTACACAAATTCTTCCAGATTTAGGAAAAGCAGGTACTATAGCGATTTTCCTCTTAGGAAAAACCTCTTTAAAAGCGTTTAATTCCGCTCCTAAATTCCCTCTCAAAGTACTATCAACTCGTTTGTTTAAAACAATAATTTCTTCGTTTTCAAACTGTTTTAAAACCTTTAAGACTCTATCTCTAGCAACACTTCCTTCTACGGCTCTACTATCAGTTGAAACAGCTAAAGCATCATATGAACTATAGTCAGGCAAATCACATTGATTGATTGCACTCAAAGTTTTTAAATTTATTTTATTCAACAATATGGCACTGGCATTAGCCCCAGTAGAATCATCGCATACAAATAAAATTTTAAGCATTATTCATCCTCATTTCTTTTACATCTTACGGTAATAAATTCGGTTGATTTCAAATCGAAATCACCTAAATCCTTTTGTTCAAAATCAGTTATAACAACGTCAAGATCATTAATGTTTAAAATCTTATAAAGTGATTTGCTATAGAACTTAGAAGAATCCACCAACAAGATACTCTTAGTAGCTCTTTCAAAAGCGATTTTTTTCATCTTCATTCTATTGATATCAGGTGTACAAAGGTTCATCTCATTATCTACTGAAGAAGTTCCTAGAAAAGCTAAATCAATGTTAAAACTCTCAAGCATCTCTTGAGCATAAACGTCCGTTACACTTCCAGTTTCTTTTCCAATCATACCACCCAAGAATATAACAACATTGTTAGTTAACATCAAATGTGCCGCAACTCTAATGTCATTAGTTATTACCGTTAAACCTTGGTTAGGCAATTTTTGAGCTAATTCAAAAGTTGTAGTACCAGCATCTAGATAGAGAATCTTATTATTTTCTATAAAAGACACTGCTTTTCTCGTAATACATTGTTTGATTTCCGAATGTTCTTCACGTTTTTCATTGTATGCCATTTCTTGCAATAAGACTCTATTCATCAAAGCCCCACCGTGAGTTCTTTGTAAAAGGTTGTTCTCTTGAAGCTTTTCTAAATCGCGTCTAATTGTCATTTTTGATACTTTGAATTTCTCAGCTAATTCCTCAACACTTACATTACCTTTTTGGCTTAAGAGTTCAAGAATTTCTAATTGACGATTGTTACTAATCATAACAAACCTCCTTGTTTGATTATGTTTGATTTTGTTTGTTTTATTGTACCATGTTTTAAAATTTAAAGCAATAAGAACAACTCATAATTATTCTTTTATAGTAAAACTATCGCAAAAAATATAAAAAAAGGTGCTAAAAACTAAGTTTTAACACCTTTATTAATTTAAGATTTATTTATCTATTATCGTAATCAACTAAGATAACATAAGTTGAGTTAGCCGCAATAGAAATTGTTTGTCCAGAAGTGAAAGTTTCTAAAGTCTCAGTTCCAGCAAATTCCTCATTTACAACTAAATAATAAGTAGCACCTTCAGCTAAAGTAATATTTACTTCCGCTTTGTTTGAATTGTGGAAAACAAGAATTGATTCTGCAGTATCACCACTGATTAAATTATCTACTTCAAATGCAATCATTCCTGCAACATCAGTATAGATGAAATCTAAACTATCGATAACATCTTGAGTCTCAGTCATTCTAAACGAACTATGTGCTTTTCTTAAAGCGATTAATCCTTTGTAATAGTTATACATATCTTGTACTTCAGGATCTTCTAACGAATCCCATCTGATTTGATTAACTGCATCAGGAGATTGATAAGAGTTATGATCAAATCCTACTCGATCAACAAGTGGTTTAGATCTTAATATTTCATCACCAGCATGCAAGAAAGCAATACCTTGAGAAGTAAGAACTATTGCATTTGATTGTTTTTGTAAAGCGTTAAGAAGTTCTAAATAACCGATTTCATCTAAAGACATATAAAGTTTATCATGCAATGTATTATTATCATGAGCGGTTACATAGTTAATTGTCTTAGTTGGAACAGTATGCCAAACTTTTTGTGCTGACAACTTAGATGGTTCAATATATGGATGTGCTATACCGCCAACAATACCATATCTTACTCTAGCCATTGTATCAACTCCAGCAATACTGTAAACGCCTTGAACAAATCCGCCTAAAGTACTTCCAAACACGCTACCCTTAACACCATCTCTTAAATCATCGTTAAAAGCTGCTACATCTGGCATCTTATAAAGATTTGCTTTACCAGCTTGAAGTTCAGCAGAAAGCGGTGAAGTACCACCCATCCAAGGTTCACCATAAACCATGATAGTTGGATCAATTAGATGCAACGCATCAACAATCATATTCATTGTATCAACATCATGTAAAGCCATTAGGTCAAATCTAAATCCAGAAATATTATATTCTTCAGCCCAGAAAGTTAATGAATCTAACATAAATTTTCTCATCATAATTCTTTCAGAAGCTGTTTCATTACCAGTACCACTACCATTGCTGAAAGCACCAGTTGCAGTTTTACGGAAATAATAACCTGGAACAATAAGTTCAAAATTAGAATTAGCTGTTTCGCCATGATGATTATAAACAACGTCCATATTAATTCTTATTCCCGCTTGGTTAAACTCCATAATCATTTGTTTTAATTCTCTTACTCTAGTTTCTCCATCATAAGGGTCACTTGAATATGAACCTTCAGGAGCGTTAAAGTTAAGCGGCATATAACCCCAATTAAATGAGTTATACCCAACTTCATCTAATCTAGATTCATCAATTGCATTACCGAAATCAAAGAACGGTAAGATTTGGACATGAGTAACACCCAAATCAAGAATATGATCAAACCCGGTTCTATACATACCGAAGGTAGTTCCTGTTTCAACTAATCCTAAGAACTTACCACGGTTTTCTTCGCTACCATTCCAACTTGAATGACTTGTTAAATCTCTAACGTGTAATTCGTAAATTATCGCATCAGTAACGTTTTCCATATTATCAGCTCTAAAGTCATACTCAAATCCCACTGGATTTAATTGAGCGAAATCAACAACCATTCCTCTTAACCCGTTAACACCAGCACTCTTAGCATATGGATCAACAACTTCCGCTTCAGTACCGCCGTTATTAACGGTATAAGTATAATATTTACCATGAAGGTTTCCTTCTTCTACATGATAGAAAGTTCCCTTTTCGGATTTTACCATCTCATAGGTAGCAATTGGTGTATCAGTCCCACCGAACTCTTCTGGAGTACCTGTATCATAAATATTTAATGTTACACTTTGTGATACCGGAGCCCAGAGTCTAAAACTAGTATTGGTTTCATTTACTATAGCGCCTAAATCATCTCCTTCATAACCAAATGCAAGTTCAAATTCAGCTGAATCATAAATTCCATCAAAAGTAACAGGGAAACTTCTTGTAATCGTATCACTAAAGGTTGCTTCAATTGTGTAAACTTTAGAAAAATCAATTTCATCAACCAATGTTACAGTACCAATAGCTCCTAAAACATTTCTTTCAAGAATTTCTTGGCTTACATCATCAGCTTTAACAACGATTGATTCAGCCACTAAATTCTCTGTACCTTCGAACTTAATTACATCTAAATCAGTGAAGTATGCATATTTAAGTTTTGGGTTCTTTGATGGTCCGTCTGGATCACCTAAGAACGTACCAATTCTTTCATCGCCCTCAACTAAGTAGATATGAAATTCTTCATTTTGTCCCATAGCTGGGATATCTACAAACCTGTCGGCGTCAATATCTTTTGCAGTCCAATTGCCTTTTCTAACAATTAAACCTAACCTAGTAATTTCAGGGAAAGTTTCATTGATATTAATTACCGTAACTTTTCCCCCAAAATTATACTCTACTGCCGTATCATCATCTTCAAAATAATAAGCAGCTCCATCTAACCCTGTAGGTTTATTTTGCCAACCCCAGATATTCCAATCAGTATAATCAGCATTAAAA
>CAZMMT010000070.1:0-2552 GCA_964567465.1 uncultured Candidatus Izemoplasmatales bacterium
ATTAAACTAGAAGGACAAGAAAAGTATAAAGAAGCTTATAAAAAGTACCAAGAAGCTTATTTTTTAGGTGACGGTAGAGGTGCTTATTACTTAGCGAGGATGTACGAAGAAGGAAGAGGTTTAAAATCTGATATAAGTGAAAGTTTAAAATGGGAGAAAAAAGCCGCTGATAAAGGTGTTAGCTTAAGCCAGTATTACATCGGTTTAGAATATATAAGAGGTAATAATCTAAGTAAGAACGAAGAACTTGGTATGAGTTATTTAGAAAAGTCTGCTAAACAGAATGAATTTGATGCTTGTTATTACTTAGGGATAAAACATGGTAGTGACATGAATGAGAAATATTTTGATTTAGCAAAAGCTGAAGAATACCTTTTTAGAGCCATTAAATATGGTGAGAATGATGAAGAAAAAGGTGAAGCTATCAATGAACTAGGTAGACTTTGGATGGGTATATATGGTGAGTCATATGATTTAGAACATTATAAAATGGGTTTACAATTATTTAAGAAAGCAAAGAGTTATGATAACGAAGATGCGATCAGTAACTATAAAGCTGCAGTAGATTTAAGATTACCAAGTTATCCTACAATTGAAGAGCTTTTAAAGGATTGGGTAGTGGATTCATATTTAAACTCTAAATCTTTTGATAAGACAAATGAAGAAGAAAAAGATATAATAGAAACTGAAGAAAGATTTGAAGAAGAAATAGTTGAAGAAGTTAAAGAAACAACCTATAACCCTGAAGTTGATGAACTTAAGAGTTTAAGGACTGGACTTATTGTATCTTCTATAATTAAATTGCTTTTCTTCGGTGCTGGTTTGTTTATTGTTCTATGGGGAGTAAATAACGCTGAAAACCTCTTTGTATTTTCTCCGTTTGTTGTTATTGGTGGTGTTATTGTTGGTGGATTACCAGGACTACCTAAAGCTTTTAATGACTCTTATAATTATAATAAGAAGTGGGATAAGTTCTTTAGAAGAGCTGATTATAAAGCCACAATCGACTTAGATAAAAGAACAGTTAAGGTTAGAAAGAATGATGATTGGTTAAGTATTGTATTCATTACGATTTTAAATCTTCTTAAAACTGCTTGTGCAGCCCCATTTGAGGCTTTGAGAGATTTTTATAGAGCGTTTGTTGTTACGAGCAAAATTAAAGAGTATGAATAAATAAAACATAAATTGAGGTGAGCAGGATGAGTAGTTGTGATCAAGTAAATGTGTTTTTAAATGAAATTAGTAATGAAAAATTAAGAATTAAACTAAATGAAATTATTGAGTGGATAGAAGAGAAATATTCAGATTTTAAACTTGAATACAAGTGGAATCAACCAATGTTTGTTAATCATGGTACTTATATATTGGGTTTATCTGTTTCTAAGAAACATCTAGGTGTTGGATTAGAAGCTCTTATTATGGAACATTTTAAATCTAGCTTAGAAGAAAGACATATTGAACACGGAAAGATGATCTTTAGAATTAAAGAAGATGATGAGGTTGATTATAATTTATTAAGCACTATAATAGATTACATAGTGATATTTAAAAAAGATGTAAAATCTTTTTGGTTATAAGGTGCTTACTATGAAAAAATTTAATTTATGGTTCATTAGAATTCTTGCCATATTGCTAGGTGTGGGATTACTAGTAGTTGATGGATATTTCTTGCCAATTTTTATCTATGACTTAATGAGAAGTACTTATGAATTAAGACTTTATCTATTATTTGTTTTCATATCGATATATTTAGCATCAATTCCTTTGCTGCTAATGTATTTTTATTCTTACAAATTTATGAATGTTATTGATAAACATGAAGTATATACATTAAGGTCAATTAACATTTTACAAGTTATAAGAATTAGTTCCTTTAGTACAACTTTAATTCTAAGTATTGGTGCAGTTTTCTTGTATTTTGTAATTGATTATGAGGATGCTCCAGGAGTATTATTTGTTTGGTTGATTATTGTAGGACTTACCTTTGTAATCGGTGTAATCGTATCTTTGATTAGACAATTTATTTTAGAAGAAATTAGATTTGAAGAAGATAAATAAATATAAGTTTTTAGAGTGTTGATTCTTTTAATCGACACTCTTTTTTTATTTTTATATTAAAAATATCTTTTTCTAATGTATAATATTTATTAAGATAAAAACCATATGAGGTGTAACAATATGTTCAAGGGAAGAAGTGTAAAATATATTGCAATAGTATATGCCATTTTGGCTGCACTTTTCTATGGTTTTAGTGCACCACTTTCAAAAGTGCTTTTAAACTTTATTTCTCCCTATTTAATGAGTTCATTGTTATATTTTGGCGCTGGTATTGGGATGCTTTTAATTGTTCTACTTAGCAAGAGACAAAGAGAAGTACCTTTAAGTAAGACCTATGGTAAAAAGGACATTAAATATATAGTTTGGATGATTTTGTTAGATATAATCGCACCGATATTGTTGATGCTAGGACTCTTAAGAACCAATGCATCAACTACATCTTTGCTTAACAACTTTGAAATCGTATTTACCGCAATTATCGCAATGATTTTCTT
>CAZMMT010000070.1:2652-4792 GCA_964567465.1 uncultured Candidatus Izemoplasmatales bacterium
TTATTAGCATTGTTGTTGGGTTTTTTCTCATTTGGTATGAGTTTATATTTTTATATCAGCGCTCAAAAGACACTTGGAGCCGCACGTACTAGTGCTTATTACGCAACTGCACCATTTGCTGGAGCTATCTTTTCTTTTTTATTCTTAAGAGAAGCTATATCAATTGTCTTTGTGATTGCTTTTGTGGTAATGGCATTTGGAACATATCTGGCAATAAGAGAGAATAATGCTTCAAAGTAAAAAATCATAATTTTTAATAGATAAAAAGCAGCTATATTTTCATATGGCTGCTTTATTTATCTATTGAGATTAAAGATTTATAAAACTATCTCTTTTGACATTTGTCTTAGGGTTTTGATTTGTTCTTTAGAACCAACAACAAGCATCTTATCATCAAGTCTTAAAATTTCATTTGCTTTAGGATTAAAAATAAATTGGTCATTCTCTCTTCTTATTGCTAAAACAATGAGACCAGCTTTTTCAGAGATTTGTGTATCTCTTAGTTTTTTTCCAATTAACTCTGAACCCTCGTTTATTGAAACCTCTTCCATATCAATTGAAACATTTTTTGTATCAATAATATTATCGACAAAGTATTGAATATTCGGACTAATCATCATTTGTGCCATTTTTTTACCGCCGATTTCATCAGGACTTACTGTATTATCAGCACCAGCTCTTTTGAGTTTTTTATCTGATTTATGCTCATGAGCTCTAGCTACTATTCTTAAGTTTTTATTTAATTCTCGAGCTGTAAGTACAACAAATACGTTATCTGCATCTTTAGCAAGACAAGTAATTAATCCTTTAGCCTGGTTGATTCCCGCTTGAGATAACACTTCTTCATTAGTTGCATCATCATCAAGATAATTGACATCCATGTTTTTTAATTGTTCGATGGCGTCTTCATGGTTTTCGATAACAACAAAATCGATATCTTTAAGAATTAAGTGCTGAATTACATGCATACCGGTTTCGCCAGCACCGCAGACAATTATATGATCTGTCAACTTTGAAATTTCTTTTTTCATTCTATTTTTCCTCCAAGTTTCATTAATGCTTCCTTCACTGAAAAATTTAAATAATTCTGACAATAGATAACCAATCAATCCTAAACTAATAACAATTACAAACATTGAGAAAATTTTTCCGGCAATATTCATTTGAACTATTTCACCATAGCCTACGGTAGATATTGTAATTATTGTCATATATAGTGCGTCAATAAAGTGGACATTTAAGATTAACATGTACCCTATGGTGGCACTTAATACAAGTGAAAGAATCACTCCAAACCAGATAAATATTTTTTTTGGTTTCATATAAACACCTTTTTCTTAAGTTCTTATTAATAGTATATCATATCTATTTTTATAAAAATATTACTTATGTTAAAGTTTGTACATTTATTAAATATATAAATTTTATAAGGATTTTTTATTTTGTTGATATGTAATATTGAATAAATAAGTAAATAATAGTAAACTTAATTTGGCAATTATTACAACTTATGAATACTAAACCTTCGAGAATATTTTTTTTTGCACGGAAATTCAAAAAAGTCTGTTTAAGACTTGTTTTTCTAGGGTTAAAAACAGGCGATTTATTTAAAAAATCGTTTATTTTATTTTGTAAAAAAATAGAGAGGATAAGAAGATGAAAAGAAGATTATTATGGTTGTTTTTGTTAATGTTTTTGTTAGTCGGATGTAACAATACAACTGAAGTAGTTACAACCACAGGTGGTTCTATTAATACCCAAGAGGAAATGGGTTTAATTGAACTTAGAGTTTTTGATGGTAATATTCAGTGGAAGTATGATTTTGAAAATACTTGGACTGATTTGGTAGCTTTATCGACTTTGACAGGTCCAACCGGTGAAGACGGTAAAGCTGTAATGTTTAGATTGAACGAGGGGTATATCCAGTGGCAAAGAGAAGGGGATAGTACTTGGAACAGTCTCTTTGATATTGCTAGTTTACAAGGACTTGGCATTGAATCAATGCAAATCAATGAGTTAGGTGAACTAGTAATAACATATACAGATGATTCAGTGGCTAATTTAGGGGAACTTAACAAACTTAACATCGTTCAGTTTACTGATGGATATGGTAATACTATCGCTGTTCATTTAGTAAGAG
>CAZMMT010000071.1:0-4696 GCA_964567465.1 uncultured Candidatus Izemoplasmatales bacterium
TTATCTTTCTTGAGCCTTAAACCTAAATAGTATGTAGTTCCACTCAACACTCGTTTAGTGAACTTCTTACTCATATTTCTACCAAACATAGTATGACTAAGTTGAAACTCTTTATTAGCCTTAACATAATTACTGAAATTATCGAATAAAGCTGTTGATGCTTCTTTACAGTTAGCATCCACTACGCACACTTCATCAACCCAACGTTGCACGACATCCATTTCACTTCGATATTCGTGCTGAGCTTGTTTGAGCTTATTAGGTTCTTTTAAACCTACTTTTTGCCACTCAACGCAACCTTTTATTAACCAACCTAAGATTTGTGGCATTTCTTCCATAAGTTTATATTTAAGGTCTTTATCTTGCAATTCATCAGGTATTACCTTATTAAATGGTATCACTTTAATTCTACGCCATATACCGTGATCCGTTCCACGTATAGTCGGTTTATAATTACTAGCCATAAATAGTTTCATAATAGGTGTAAACTCAAACTCATTACCGTATAAGAAACGAGCAACAATCTTACCTATGCCTGATGTTAGTGTCTTAATACCGCTCTCATTTAACTTATCACCTAACTTAGCTTCATCAGTTACAACGAACCTTATACCGTTTAATCTTGCTATATCGCCTAAGTTTCCAGCTGAGCCATTATGTTTTTCTAACAATATCTCTACTGAAGATGTAGCAGCGTAACTACCTAAAGCTTCATTGATTATTTCTAATAAAAGTGATTTACCATTTGAGCCATCGCCAATCAACATAAACATACATTGTTCTCGTGTTGATGATGTCATAGCATATCCTAACACTCTTTGCATATACTCAATTATCTCTTGGTCTTTTTCAAATATATCATTTAAGAACTCTAACCATTTAACTGGCTCGTTCTTAAAATCTACTTCAAACGGTGAATATTTACTTAACATATAATCTTTATCGTGCTTATATACCTTACGGTTTTTAAGGTCAACAATACCACTAGCACAGTTGAATAAGAAGTCATCTTTATCAAACTCGCTATTTAAGATAGGGATACCTTCAATATGTTCCGCTTCTTTAAGCATTGATGTTTTACCATTAGATTGTAAAGCACGTTTTACGTTCTTAATCATAGCCTTGCGTATATCTTCAATATCGCTCATCTTTGCTTGTTGCTTCATTTCTTCAATAACTATCTCAACAAAGTTTTTGACATTATTATATACATCAGTTTGCCAATATTTTTCGTTCCAATACATCCAACGACCGTTATCAACATTAAATCTTACAGTATCGCCATATCTATCAACAAAATGTCTAGCGTTTCCTGTATCAGTTAAATCATATTCAGTATTACTAGCAATTTGTTCTTGAACACCTTGAATAGCTTTCAATATAGTCGCTTCACGATAATCATCTCTTAATTCCCATTTAGCGAGATGTTCGTTATCTTTTGAGTTATAATACGGACTTGACCTAAAAGCCTTGTCAACGGCATAAAAATCGCCTTTAAGATAATATGCTAACTTACTACACAGTGCTAAATCTAATTCGCTTTCATTTGCACCACTTCCAGGAGCAGTAGTGTTCCATAGTTCATTAAGTTTCTTATCACTATAATTTGATATATCAAAATTATTTATAACCTTGACAGGTGATACATTATCTTTACGCATATACTTATTCAAGATATACGACATATCTATTTCATTGATAGGCAACGGATGTAAAGTGTTACCTGTGATAGTTACATATTTGTTCGTTTGGTCGCTTATATATATCTCAAGCCCTATCTTTGAATTATTGATATAATACTCATCTTTAGATAAAGGTGTATTAGTCTTAAAGATAATTCTTATACCTGTGCCTGATGGACTATATTCAGTATATGAATTACAATAATCAACTATATCTTGAGCCATCTCGCTTAAATTACCATCTTCAACACAATGATCTATATCAACTGCACTATAACCGTTAAAGATACCTAAACCTAATCCACCTGTCAGTTGTCCTCGCTCATTAACGTTATAATATTTAGATAGAGCTTGAAAAGCAGTAGTGTATGGATGAAAGGTTGACTTATCGTTTGACTTAGCAAACTCATCAGTAACCGCATTAACAGGAACTTTACCTCTTTCAGTTAATTTCCATACACACCACAGCCCATTATTTTTTAATTCCTCAGGTATGTTCTCCCATACACTCATAGTTTATTTCCTCCTAGAAAGGTAAATCATCCTCTAAAACATCTTCAATAATTTGTGGTCTTTTATCCTCAGGTAACAATTTGATAGGCAACTCTTTAACTTTACCTTCTTTAAACGCTTGGATACTTCTAACTTCTCTTACTTTCAAACTAACTTTAACTTCATCACCATCTACATATTCTTCTTCAGCAAAGTTACCTACAAAATATTTGCCTTTAAGATTTTGTGGTAACCAATCCCATTTAAAACCATCATTAGACTTTTCAATAGCAGTAATTCTTGCTGCGAAAAATCTTTCAGCAGTTTTCTTATAAGACCAATACATAATACCTTGACTAGGCCAATTTCCAAAACGTTCTTCTTGATCCTTGAAAACATCTTTAAAATCACCTTTAACAATATCAAAATAAATCTTTAAATATTCTTTTTCTTCTACATCTTGCACATCAATAATCTTACAATATTGTGGTCCTACAGGTAAACTCTCAAAACTAATTACTTCATCCGTTGTTGATTTTAACTCTTCCCAATTTTCAATCTTTCTCATTTAATTTTTCCTCCATATTATAATATTTTCTTATTGTATCAGTTACTAACTTTAAATCATTATCAATAAACTCGTTATCAAACATACCAATAGGTGACTTAGTTACATCAAAACCATTAGTGGTAGTTCTAAACACATACTTACCATTATCTATCATAGCTCTTAGCACGATAGTAAACATACCTTCAATACAAACTTTTTCATCAAGCATACGGCCAATAGCTTTAGGCTTAATATCTCCAAAGTCATTCTTATCCTCGTGCATAAATAAATATACTATACGTTCTTCAGGTAACTGATGTTGAATAAAGTTTATTAAATCCCAAAACTTATCGCCAATTTTATTATATAAATCAAACACCGCACTGCCTTGACCTTTAGTTGAGTGTTCTCTCATAAACATATTAGTCAATAAGTAACCTGCATCATCAATAACTAAAGTGTTAACCTTAGCTGATAATAAAGCCGTTTTAATTTTAGTATAATCATCACTTATAATATACTTAAAATCATTTTTAAAAGGTAATGATTTACCAAGCACATTTATAATACCAACTTCATCACTTTTGAAATTGCGTAAACTTGCTGACTTACCACTACCTGATTTTCCAATTACTAAAACTGGTAATCCCATTTTTTACCTCCATTTTAATTTTTTCTTTGCCTCATAAATTACAAGACAACTTTTAAATACTTCAAAATATAATTTTTCATTGATAACACTTCTAACTTCAAAGCCTTCAGTTTCATCTCTACCAACTCTTAAAATCATAATGTCATCAACTTGCAAATCGTTTTCTCTTAGCAGTTGAGCGTATGCTGATACTTGACAAAAGTGGTCATCATAAATATTGTTACTAGACTTAAAATCAATTAACACAAACTTATCATTTATCTTAGCATATAAATCAATCGTGCCACCGTAAAGATATTTATTGCTTGACAGTTGTAATTCACTCTCAATATAAATAGGTTTATTTTCTTTTTCCCAATCAAGAAATTTACTAAAGCCAACATCACTCAAAGCTATTTGCGTTTTAGTATAATCATCAAAGTTTACTTCACTACCTTTTATATGCGCTTCGATACGTTCGTGAATAAGCGTTCCAATCTTAGCCATCTCATCAGTATATTTACGATAATCTATACCTTGAGTTCCTAAATCCCACGCCCAATACATTAGAGCTGGTTTATTAAGCACCCCAAGAATAGTAGTTGTTCCTGGAACACGTTTATCATTAACGAAGTATCTTTGATGTGTTTTAATATTATTCTTTGATTTCATACAGCATCATTTCTCTTAAAACTTTTGGTGATATGTTAGTAAATTCCGCTAATTTCTTTAGAACATTACTACCAATCTCTTCGCCGTTTTCAATCTTGCTTAAAGTAACCGCTGTGATACCAATTTTATCAGCATACTCGATCTGTGTTAAAGCAAGGTTCTTTCTCTTATTAAGCATAAACTCACCAAGCTTATTCATTCTCATCCCACCTTTCTAAATAATTAAGGATAATACCTTTTTGATAATACTGCATCTTGAACTCATAAAGCTGTTTTTTCATTAACTTGTTATCTTCTAACTCACTAATGATTTGCTCTAATCTTTCCATTTCCTCCTTAATTTTTAATATTTTTTTTAAAATTGTTTTAGTCATTTTTACCCTTTTCCTTTCAAATTTTTATAGGCTACACTATTATAATAACATTTTTAAATCAATAAATATACAATATTTTAAAATTATTTTATATTTTTTTTATACGATACTCAATTAGTAGAGGGTTTCATATAGTTTTTGCTCTTTTTATAAACTTTCGCATAAGAAAAATATATAGAAAAGTTTCAAAAAATGGGGTAAACTATCGCAAACCCTCTACTAAATAATAAAAAACGCTACATTTCGCTTGTATGCGATTTTTAGCGTTTTGTATATATATTATCATATCAAGAAT
>CAZMMT010000072.1:0-4631 GCA_964567465.1 uncultured Candidatus Izemoplasmatales bacterium
TTCAATCATAATTGTTTCGATATCTCTTAAAGGATCCACACTGCCATCAACATGAACAACATTATCATCATCAAAACATCTGATGACTTGAACAATAGCATCAGTGGTTCTAATATGAGATAAAAATTGATTGCCCAATCCCTCTCCTTTAGACGCGCCTTTAACTAAACCAGCGATATCTCTAAATTCAAAAGTGGTATAAATTGTCTTTTTTGGATTATACAGTTTAGTTAACATGTCAACCCTTTCGTCCGGCACTTCCACAACTCCAATGTTTGGCTCAATAGTCGCAAAAGGGTAATTTGCGGCTAAGACTTTTGCTTTGGTAATTGCATTAAAAAGGGTCGATTTACCAACATTTGGTAATCCGACTATCCCTGCTGTTAATCCCATAAATTCTCCTTCAATTCTTCAAATAAGTTAAATAGTTTAACTGTGTTTTTGTAAGTTCTTTGCTCAACCTCTTGATAAGAAATATTCCTAATTGTAGCTATCTCTTTAACAATATACTTTAAGTTCTTCGACTCGTTTGTTTTACCTCTATTTGGTACTGGAGCTAAATAAGGTGAGTCGGTTTCAACTAAAAGATAGTTCAAATCAATTTTTTCAGCTATCTCTTTAGGAACTTTGGCATTCTTGAATGTCACTGGTCCCGCTAAAGAAATATAGAGATTTAAATCGGTAAATTTTTTTACATATTCAAATGAACCGGAGTAACAATGCATGACTCCAGATAGCTCTTTATCTTTATTTTCTTTGATGATTTCAAATGTATCGTTGATAGCGTCGCGCATATGAACAACTATTGGCAACTTATATTTATTGGCTAATTTAATCTGTTTAATAAAAAGTTCTTTTTGTTTAACTTCAAAAGAACGATCCCAATAATAATCAAGACCCATTTCTCCAATCGCTTTAACTTTTGGATGATTCAAGTTGGCTTCAAGCCATTCTAAATCACTTTCTTTATAATGTTTTGCTTCACTTGGATGAATACCGATAACCGCAAAAACTTCTTCATACATTGACGCAATATCAAGTGCAAGTTCAGAAGATTCTTTGTCATATCCAACGCAAATAAAGGCTTTAACGCCTTCTTTTTTTGCGTTTTCGATTATCTCTTCTACACGTGGAAAAAGCTCAGTGTCATTTAAGTGAACATGAGAATCTATAATCATAAAATTACCTCGAATTAATTTAAATTGTCTAAATAAAATTTAGCTAATTTTTCTTTTGTAAATCCAAAATACTCTTGCACTTCTTCGCCTTTACCACTTCTACCGAATTCATCGATTCCATAGACGATATCCGCAAATTCATACCAACCTAAAGTTGAACCCATTTCTACAGCTATTATAAGTTTATCTTCCGGTAAAATCTCGGTGCGATAATCTCTTGATTGCTTAATAAACAACTCTCTTGAAGGCATAGAAACAACTCTTAAGTTTATATTGTTTTCTTGCTTTAATAATTCAGCTGTTTCAATAGCTAACTCTACTTCTGAACCCGTAGCTAATAAAATCGCTTCGAAATCTTTTTCACCATAAACAGTGTAAGCACCTTTTTTAAATGTATCATAGTTAACACTGTAATCCACTTTGATGTTTTGCCTTGTTAATGCGATTATATTTGGCGTTTTTTTAGCTTCTAGAGCATATCTAAACGCATGTCTTACCTCATTTGCATTAGCTGGTCTAAAGACGTTGATATTTGGCATCGCTCTATACATTGTAAGTTGTTCTATTGGTTCGTGGGTTGGTCCGTCTTCACCAACCGCTACTGAATCATGTGTGAAGATATATGTAGCTGGTATGTCCATTAAACTAGCGATTCTTATCGCTGGTTTCATATAGTCAGAAAAGATGAAAAAGCCCCCGCTAAAAGCTTTCAGGTTATGAAGAATCATGCCGTTAATTATTCCTGCCATTGCGTGTTCTCTAACGCCGAAATTAATGTTTCTACCGGTGCGATTATCAAAATCAAAATCGCCATTTATACCTTTTACTTTAGTTGATGATGTCAAATCAGCACTTCCGCCAATTAAGGCTTTTGAATGTGGAGATAATGTGTTAATTAATTTGCCGATTGTAACTCTAGTAGCTTCATTAACCCCTTTTTCTTGAGGTATTAATTTATCAAAATCAAGATCAATTTCATTACTCATTATTAAGGATAATTCCTTATAATCATTTGGATATTTTTCTTGATATTTTTTTAGATTGTCTTCCCAAATTTTATTAAGTTTTTGACCTCTAGATTTAAATGTATTTTTAAAATCTTCATAAGCTTCTTCAGGAACAACAAATTCTTCATAGTCATATCCCAATGACTTTCTCATATTAGCTGTTTCTTCACTACCGATTGGTGAACCATGTGTTTTTGAAGTTCCCGCATTTTTCGAACCAAAACCGATAATACTTTTAACTTCAATAAAAGAAGGCTTATCACTATTCTTTGCCGCTTCAATCGCTTTAGATAAACTATTTAAGTCATTCGGTTCTTTAACTATTTGATAATTCCAATTCATTGACTGAACTTTAGCTTGGATATTTTCATTTGTCGCTAAATGTGTTGGACCGTCTAGTTGAATATCATTGGAATCAAATAAGACAATCAATTTACTCAATTTCAATCTACCAGCTAAAGCCATAGCTTCCATTGTTATACCTTCTTGTAAATCGCCATCGCCACATAAAACATATGTATAATGATCAATAACATCTATATCTTCTTTATTAAATGTTGCACTTAAATAACTTTCTGCTAATGCATTACCAACACTCATCGCAATACCTTGTCCTAAAGGACCGGTTGTGGAGTCAACTCCAGGAGTATGACCAAACTCAGGATGTCCTGGTGTAATGCTTCCAAGTTGTCGGAAATCCTTTAATTCCTCAATGCTTAAATTATAACCGGACAAATGTAATGTTGCATATAAAAGGGCACTTCCATGTCCTGCAGCTAAAAAGAATCGATCGCGATTAAACCAATTAGGATTTTCAGGGTTTGCATTCAAGTGTTTAGTAAATAATTCATAAACTGTTCCTGCCGCCCCTAGAACTATTCCAGGATGTCCTGAATTAGCCTTATTTATCATATCTAAACCTAAAAACCTTAAAGCATTTATCGATTTTTCCATATTCTCACCTATTCTATAATAATTTTTATTAACATCAATATTATATCATAGATTTCTACTGATAAAAAGCATAAACAATCAGTTTATCATATGGTAGTTTAGAATGATTTAAGAATAAAAATAGCCTCTAAGAATATCTCTTAATAGGCTATTTTATTTTATTCGACTAAACTCTCTACTTGTTCCTTAACAACCAATTTACTCGAATTAAATGTTAAAGCTCCTATGAATAATATTACCAGTACAATTAATGTAAAATAAACAAACATCATTGGATCTGACACAAAAGCACCGTAAATTAAATAAAGAGCGCCAATAGTAGCTAAAATCGGTACAATATATCTTTTAAATACTCCTAGTTCAGTGAAGTTCTTGATAATATTGTAATATACCAGAATAAATGATGCATACAGGAAAACAATCGTTAATACTGAAGTGTCCATGAATCCTCCCCAGTAACCCTGAAAGTTTCCGTACCAGATTATTCCCCACAATAATGAAAAAGCGAAACTAATCAATCCTGATGCGTAAGGCTGGTCTTTTTTGCCTAAGTTAGTGAATAGTTCAGGGAATGGTCCTACTCCTTTAATGCTTATTTGGTACATTCCTCGAACTGATCCCAATGTGAGTCCATTAAGAGTTCCTAAAACTGATATTAAAATCAGAATCGAAACTACCGACCCAAAGAAGGTTCCAAATAATCTACTAGCTGCTAAAATTGATGTATCAAGTGACCCTGCAAGGCTGATTGCTTCTTCATTTGTGATTACACCGGATAAACCGATAAAGAACAGTACATAACATAGAACTATTACTAAAGATCCGCCTATTAAGGCTCTTGATAAATTCCTTTTCGGATCCTTTAACTCTTGAGTAATCGCTAGAGCCGTAATCCACCCATCATAAGCAAAAGCAGTTACTGCTACAGCGGCTGCTAAACCTGTACCGCTTGAACTAATAACAGCCGCTGGAACACTAAAAGATTCAATCGTAGTGCCATTAATTAGCCCGACAATGAGTCCGCCAATAGCAATTAAAATAAGTGGAACTAATTTTATGCTTGTTGCACTAACTTGCCATCTTCCGGCTAATACTGGTCCTAAAATGTTTAAAATATACGAACCGACAAAATATACTCCCGTAAAAACCCAAGTTAAATCTTGTTCCGAACCAATTAAACTGTTCGTAATACTACCCGCTAACCAGGAGAGTACTCCAACTAAGATCGGAAAGTATACGAAATTAATGAACCAAGCTACTAAATAAGCTACTTTATCACCAACTACACCTTCGACAAAGTCGATAATACCAGATTTGTTTGCTTGTTTTAAAGCCACAATACCAAATGCTAAGCTTGAGAATATGATAATTGCTCCACCAATAATCCAAGCTAATATTGCGGTTGTCATACTTCCGCCCGCTTTAAACAACACGTCTCCTGCACTCTTAAACACTCCACTACCAATAACGATTCCAACCACCATTGCCATCG
>CAZMMT010000073.1:0-3332 GCA_964567465.1 uncultured Candidatus Izemoplasmatales bacterium
TCTTTTTCTTCTTTTTCTTCTTTACCGTCTAGTTGGTATCCTAATCCTACTACTACGTCATCAAGCATTTTTTTGATTGTTGGGTAAGAATAACCCATTTCTTTTTCAATCGCTTTTATATTTCCACGATTCTTAACAAATACTTCGATGAAATAAAGTTTTTCTGTGTCCAAATAATTGAATTTGGATAATGTGAATTGCCCTTTGATCTCAGTTGAACAATGATTACAAACTAATTGAACAACCTCTAAATCGTGATGACATACTGGACATTCAGATATAACCGGATATTTCTTTGAATTTTGCTTGTGACCTTTTAAATTAAATGATTTCTTGATATCTTCTTCGATGGATCTTCTTAAATCGTCTTTAAAATCTAACTTCATAATTTGTCTCCTTTTTTATTTTTTATTTTATTTTATTTTTTTTGTTTCTTTATATTGTTTTAATTATTATTTTTTCTTTCGTGTGAGCATTAACTTTAATTTTGATTCCTTTGGAATTAACAATTTTAATTAATTCAGCTTTTGTTATTGGCATATCCATTTTATCAAACTTAATGAACGGTATAGCTAATTTAAATAAAACTAATGGTATTGGAAAGAAGAATAGAACACTTAAGAACTTTGTTACCTTCGCTTCATCAGGAATTATTATTCTTAACTTTACAAAGTGAGCATTATTTGTAAATCTTATATATCTTTCATTATTATATAAATATTTGTAAGCTTTCCTTGGCGATATTTCTTTTGATTGGAGTTTATTTAATATTTCATAATCATTATAAGAATACTTCTTATTAAACATCAGCATTAATAATCCAAAGCCTAATATGAATCCTCCGAAATCATATAAGAATATATCTAATGCACTAGCAGTTCTATCTAATGGTATATTTTGTAAAAGTTCATCAGCTGTAGCTGTTAATAATCCTAAAACTAAAACTTTTAAAATTGATAATCTCCATTCCTTAGCTGTAAAGAAATATGAGATCCCTAATACCATGTACTCAAAAACGTGTGCTCCTTTTCTTACTACGATGTTAAGTGTTGATAATGAGATAGTGTTGTTTACAAATATCGAGTCTAACACCGATTTGATATTAACACTTAAACCCGTACTCATTTCTCCTGATTCTGTTCCCGAGAACAGTGACATAGAGAATATGAATAATGTTAATATGATTGTTATGCTTAATGTAATTATTTTTTGTTTATCTCTTTTCAGTTTCTCTGTTAGCATAAACTCTCTCCCAATATCCTTCTGATGATAAATCTTGATTAATTGGTCTTGTCATGTCATTCCACTTGACAATACTATTCAATCTCTTCATTATATTTTTCATATAAGATCCTCCTAATTTATTTATTTGTTTTTGCATGGTTTGCAAATATTTGTGTATACTTGATCCCAATATTCTTGTGGGCATACGCCATAAGTGTAAACTCTTACTAATTTTTCATTTCTTTGTTTCATTTTTATTTCCCCCTTATTAATAAAAATGGGTTTAAGTGTTAATTTAATCTTATTGATTATTTTCAGTTGATTTATTAACTTTATCAACTTACACCTTAATTATATCAAGGTTTTTATTAATGTCAAGTATTTTTTATTATTTTTTTTAATTTTTTTAAACTTTTATTAAAAAAAGCCAATTTTCTTGGCTTTTTAGATTAATTATTTTAATTTTTATGTTAATTTTATTAATTTTTACATTAATTTTATAAATTTTTCTTCAATTCGAATATCAAATCTCGAATTCGAGCAGCTTGTTCAAAATCCAATTCCTTAGCATAAACCATCATTTGTCGTTCTAACATTTCAACATTCTTTTCGATTTCCTTTTTACTTAACTTATCAAAATCATAGGAATCTTGATTTGCTTCCGTCTTAATAGAAATAGAATCTGGAATATTTTTAAGGATTGTTTTTGGAGTAACTGAGTTTATAATGTTGTATTCTTCTTGAATTGATCTTCTTCTATTTGTTTCATAGATTGCTTTTTCCATTGATTGAGTGATTCGTGTCGCATACATTATAACATGACCATTGACATTTCTAGCAGCACGACCAATTGTTTGGATTAAAGATTTCTCACTCCTCAAGAAACCTTCTTTATCAGCATCTAAAATTGCGATTAAAGAAACTTCAGGCAAGTCTAATCCTTCTCTCAAAAGATTGATACCGACTAAAATGTCAAAATCACCTAAACGCAGTTTCCTTATTATTTCCATTCTTTCAAGTGATTTAACCTTAGAATGCAAATATCCCACTTTATATCCAAGGGATTTTAAATGACTAGTTAAATCTTCACTCATTTTGATTGTTAAGGTTGTTATTAGAACTCTTTCTTTCTGATCAATCGTTTTATTAATTTCGATTAATAAGTCATCAATTTGATTCATCGAATCTCTTACTTCAACAATTGGATCAACAAGTCCAGTAGGTCTAATAATTTGTTCAATTACATGATTACTTCTTTCAAGTTCATAATCACCAGGGGTAGCTGAGACATAGATTACTTGATTTATCTTTTCATTGAACTCATCAAAATTAAGCGGTCTGTTATCCATAGCGCTTGGTAATCTAAATCCATAATCAACTAGAGTTTGTTTCCTTGATCTGTCCCCATTAAACATACCTCTTACTTGAGGTAGAGTAACGTGAGACTCATCAACAATCAATAAAAAGTCTTTCGGAAAAAAATCTATCAGAGTGGAAGGTGTCTCACCTTCTCCTCTTAATGCCAAATGTCTAGAATAGTTTTCTACTCCAGCCACTGTACCCATCTCTCTAAGCATTTCTAAGTCATACATTGTTCTTTGTTCAATTCTCTCAGCTTCTAAAAGCTTATTATTGTCTTTGAAGAACTTAATTCTTTCAATCAGTTCTTCCTTAATTCTTTTTAAAGCTTCTTCTAATTTATCGCTATCTGTTAAAAAGTGAGATGCTGGAAATAAAGACAACATTTCATAGTCTTTATATATTTCTCCAGAAACAATATTAAATTCTCTAATTCTTTTTACTTCATCAAAATCAAATTCAATTCTTATTCCTTTAGTTTTATTGTATGGCGGTAATATTTCAACCACATCGCCTCTAACCCTAAAACTACCTCTAACAAAATCAATGTCATTTCTAACATATAAAATATCAATCAAACGATTTAATAACGCTTCTCTAGAAATTTGTTCAGACTTTCTTATTGTTACCATTCCAGCTTTATAAACTTCCGGATCACCAATACCATAGATACAAGATACACTGGCAACGATTATAACGTCTCTTCTTTCTAATAAAGATGAAGTAGCCGCATGTCTAAGCTCATCAAT
>CAZMMT010000073.1:3432-4630 GCA_964567465.1 uncultured Candidatus Izemoplasmatales bacterium
CCCATCGGCCTATAATCAGACTTTAAAATAAATTTATCCATTTTAATCACCGGTATTAGTATATCATATAAATTAAATCAACTGGTTATTTATTGATTAAATTGATAGAATAGTAATAGGTGAAATTAATGAAAATTCTATTAGTTGGAATAAACTCTAAGTTTATCCATCCTAATCTCGCAATTAGATATTTAAAAGCAAATTGTGATTATGATGTAGATATTGTGGAGTACACAATCAAAGATAACTTTGATGAAATAATTAAAGATATGAAAATCGACCAATATGATATTATTGGCTTTAGTTGTTATATTTGGAATATTGAACTCATAACAGACATTTTAAATCATATAAAATCTCACTTTAATAATAAAACAATTATTCTTGGCGGCCCTGAAGTAAGTTATGACTATGACTTATACTTGCTTGATAATCTTGCGCAGTTCATCATCACTGGCGAGGGAGAATTAACTTTTAATTCTTTAGTATCGGCAATCGATAAAAAAACCGATCTTTCGTCCGTCCCAAATCTTGCATATATATATAAGGATGAAATAATCAGAACTAAAATCGAACAAATTAAAGATCTTAACGCTTTAAAATCTCCTTATTATTATGAAATTGATTATCTAGATATTCATAATAAAATTCAGTATGTTGAACTATCTCGAGGATGCCCTTATAAATGCAGTTATTGCTTAGCATCTTTAGAAAAAGGCTTAAGATTTTTTGAAATCAAAAATGTTTTTTCAATTATTGATCATTTAGTAGATAAGGGAGTTAAAACAATCAAGTTTTTAGATAGATCATTCAATGCCAACAAAAACATTGCTTTAGATTTCTTTAGAATTCTCATTGAAAGAGATTACCCAAATACCGTTTTTCAATTTGAAATCAACGGCGATGTATTACATGAAGACATAATTGAGTATCTTAAGCTAAACCTGAAACCAAATTATATTCGCTTCGAACTTGGTATTCAATCAACCAATCCTATTGTAAACAAAGCTATCGAAAGAAAACAAAATACTGAACAGTTAATCTATAACATAAAAAAACTACAAGAAACTAATGTAATTCTTCACCTAGATCTAATTGCTGGACTACCTCATGAAGATTTAGAAAGTTTTAAAAATACTTTTAACGAAATATTCTTGTTGTTTTCTCCCGAACTTCAATTAGGTTTTTTAAAAATGCT
>CAZMMT010000074.1:0-4432 GCA_964567465.1 uncultured Candidatus Izemoplasmatales bacterium
CTCTGACTTTTTCACAAATCTCATAAAGTTCTTTTAGTGGGATTACTTCTTCGTGGGCTGCTATTTGTAAAACGCTGTCGGCGCTGGTATAAACAATTAAATCACCAGTTTTCATTTGGTGTGGCGCTAGTTCTACTAAGATTTCCGTACCTGAAGCTGATTTATTTCCGACTACTTTACGACCAGATAGTTTTTCAATTTCAGCGATTAAATCACTTGGAAATCCGGTATCGGTAAAGGTTTTAAAAGGTGTAGTGGTTTTGATTCCCATCAACTCCCAGTGACCGGTCATAGTATCTTTACCATTTGATAGTTCAGCCATTTTAGTAGTATTAGCTCTTGGATGAGCAACTGGATCTACACCAAGGATTTTTGTGAGGTTACCATAACCAAAGGTTTTTAAGACCGGAAGATTTATTCCGCCTGTTGCTTTAGCTAAATTACCGATTGTATTGGCTCCAACGTCTCCGAACTTTTCGGCGTCAGGCATTTCTCCAACGCCTACTGAGTCGATTACTATTAAAAATACGCGTTTAAATTTCATTTATTTTCCTCTTTTCCGTCAGCACGTGGATGTGCTTCATTATAAATATTTTTTAAATGGGCTTTAGATACATGAGTATAGTTTTCTGTCGTCATGATATCTTCATGGCCTAATAGTTCTTGAACTGATTTTAAATTCGCACCATTTTCTAACAAATGAGTAGCGAAAGTGTGTCTAAAGGTATGCGGTGAAATCTTTTTTTGAATTTTAGCTTTATCAGCTAAGGTTTGAACGATTTTGTAAAAACCGATTCTACTTAAACTTTCACCGAATTTATTCACAAAAAGCGTGTTTTGTGATTTTGGGTTTAGTTTGATTCTCGCCTTAACGATATAGTCTCTTAAGGCTTGAATCGCTTCTTCTCCTAAAGGAACAATTCGTTCTTTGTTTCCTTTACCGATGACGCTAACTAATCCCTTATTTAGATGTAAATCCGCTATTGAAAGATTTAAGAGTTCAGAGACTCTTAATCCAGAACCATAGGCTGTTTCCAGCAAGGCTCTATTTCTTAAATCAAGCGGCTCATTTTCAATGTAGGTTTGATTGATAATCGCTGTTATTTCTTGAATGTTTAAAACCGTTGGTAAAGTCTTTTTCGTTTTTGGTTTTTTAAGTTTTTCGCTAACATCGATATCAACTAGATTTTCATTCGAAAGATACTTGTGAAAGGAATGAATCGAACTAATCTTTCTTGTGATTGATGAAGCCATAATATCTTTTCGAGAGAGACTTTTAAGATAATTTTTTATATGTTCGGAAGTAATTTTATTATAGTCTTTAAATTCATAGTTTTTTTTAATAAATTGAAGGTAATCTTGAAGATCTCGTTCATAAGAAATAATGGTGTTTTTAGCTAGGTTTTTAGTTACTTTTAAGTAGTAAAGATATTCTTTTAAATAGGCTTCTAACATAATTAAATAATATCCAAATATACTTGGTTAGCTAAATACATGCCTTTATCAGTAAGTTTAAGATTTCCTGATGATATTTCTAAAAGTCCATTACCTAAATGTTTTTTAAGAATTGGATAAACTTCGAAAACATCTTTTTTAATTCGCTTTTTATATTCATCAAGATTAAAACCTTCTACTTTTCTTAAACCGAGAAGAACGATTTCTAATTTTGGGTTATACTCTTCAATTTCATGCATGTTTAATGCATGTCTTTTTGTGCCTTCAATGTATTCTTTAATGTTCTTAGGATTCTTCATTCTTATATAGTTGTACTGTGAACTAGCATTTAAGCCAAGGCCAATATATTCTTCAACATCCCAATAGATTAGATTATGCTTAGACTCATGACCTTCATAGGCATAATTGGAAACTTCATATTTATTATAACCATATTCTTTTAGGCGGGTATCGATTATATCCGCGAAATCTCTGGCTAAATCATCAGGAAAGTCGGAAACTTTCCTAGAGTTTATCCAGTAATTGATGATAGTTCTGTCTTCAATAATTAGGGAGTAATAGGAAATATGGTCAGGATTGAAGGTTTTTATATAGTCGAGATCTTTTAAAAGCATAGCTTTTGTTTGACCTGGTATTGCGTAGAGAAAATCAAGGTTTAAATCAAAGTTATTGTCTTTAATTTTCTTTATAGCTTCAATAACTTGAGTTTGGGTATGATTTCTGCCGAGGAACTTTAAAAGCGTCTCATCCATTGATTGAACTCCCATGCTGATTCTTGAAACATGATATTTTTTCATCAGTTTTAAAAAATCATCGGTGATATCAGAGGGGTTAGCTTCAATGGTAAATTCTTTGATTTTTTCAAGGTTAATGATAGTCGAAAGTTCTTTTAGAAAAGCCTCAAGAATATCGTGTGATAAAGATGATGGTGTTCCACCACCGATATAGACAGTTTCGCTTCTTGCGGTTAGGTCACTAAAATACTCTAGTTCTCTTACTAGAGCTTGCATATATTCAATTTTTAAATCGTCTTTAGCGACCATTTTTGCGAAATCGCAGTAAGTACAAATTTTATCGCAGAAAGGAATGTGAATATAAACGCCTTTAATCATACTATCACCCTTTATTATGTTAACATAATAAGGCGAATTTTAAAAGTGTTTAGTCCTTATTTCTAGTGGAAAAAAAGAGCACTCTTTTTAAGGAGTGCTTTAGTCATCACTTTCAAGTGATAAAACTGACATGAAGGCTTCTTGAGGTATTTCAACTGAGCCAACATTCTTCATACGTTTCTTACCTTGTTTTTGTTTTTCCAGCAGTTTCTTCTTTCTGGTAATATCGCCACCATAACATTTAGCTAAAACGTCTTTACGAAGCGCTTTGATGTTGGTTCTAGCGATTACTTTTGAACCGATAGCTGCTTGGATAGGGATTTCGAATAGTTGTCGCGGAATTAAGTCTTTAAGTTTTTGACAGATTCTTAAGCCTCTCTGTCTAGCAAAGTCTTGGTGAACCAAGAAGGCTAAAGCATCGACTGGTTCTGAGTTTAATAATATGTCAATTTTAACTAGATCAGATTCACGATGTTCGATTACTTCATAATCTAATGACGCGTAACCTTTTGTACTAGATTTTAAACGATTAAAGAAATCATAGAGAATTTCTGACAAAGGGAGCTCATAGATAATTTCAACTCTTGAATCAGAGATATACTTCATATCTTTAAAAATACCACGTTTATATTGGCAAAGTTCCATGACGTTACCAACGTAATCACTAGGGGTGATTATCGTAGCCAGTACGTATGGTTCTTCGATTTTTTTAATCATTTGATTCTTTGGCATTAAAGCTGGATTATCAACGTGAATAGATTTTCCATTTTCTAAAAAAACTAGATAATCAACCGAAGGTGCGGTTGTAATTAGGTTTTGATTGAATTCTCTTTCTAGACGTTCTTGGAAGATTTCCATATGTAACATACCTAAGAAACCTACTCTAAAACCAAAGCCTAAAGCGTTAGATGTCTCTGGTTCATAAATTAAGGCTGCATCTGAAAGTTTCATTTTTTCAATCGCATCTTTTAAGTCTTGGTAATCGTCAGCGTCCACTGGATATACTCCAGAATAAACCATTGGTGTTAAGCGTCTATATCCTGGTAAAGGTTTGGCTGTCGGCTTAACTGCATTAGTAATTGTGTCACCGACATGAATCTTACCAATATCTTTAATTGAGGCGCTTACCCAGCCTACATCACCTGTGTTTAGGTAATTTCTGCTAACTTCTTTTGGTAAGTAAACACCAAGATCAATTACTTCATATTTTACTTCTGTAGCCATCATTTTTATCTCATCACCAATTTCAAGTTTTCCGTTCATTACCCTAACCAAAGGAATAACGCCACGATAACTATCATAGAATGAATCAAAAATTAATGCTTCTAACGGTTTATCAATATCACCGCTTGGTGCGGGTATTCTTTTTACGATTGCTTCTAGTACTTGATCAACACCTTGACCAGTTTTAGCTGATACCATAATACAGTCATCAGGGTCTAAACCGATTGTGTCCGCAAGTTCTTTTTTAACCTTTTCTACATCTGCGCTTTCTAAGTCAATCTTATTAATAATAGGAATAATCTCTAAATTATTATCAAGTGCTAAGTAGACATTAGCTAAGGTTTGGGCTTCGATTCCTTGGGTCGCATCAACCACTAAAAGCGCTCCTTCACAGGCCGCTAAAGACCGGGATACTTCATAGGTAAAATCGACGTGTCCAGGAGTATCGATAAGATGGAAAATATATTGTTCGCCATCTAAAGCATCATACTTAAGTTCTACTGAATTAAGTTTGATGGTTATTCCTCTTTCTCGTTCTAAGTCCATTGAATCAAGGTATTGAGCTTTCATGTCCCTAAGTTCAACGCTATGGGTCATTTCTAAGATTCTATCTGCTAAGGTAGATTTTCCGTGATCGATAT
>CAZMMT010000075.1:0-4430 GCA_964567465.1 uncultured Candidatus Izemoplasmatales bacterium
TTGAAAGAAAGAGTGTTTTCCATGCTTTAAATCAAAAAGCCGTTGCGATAAGATTCGCTAAGTCTATCAATAAAGCTTATGAAGACATTAATGTTATTGTTGTCCATTTAGGTGGCGGAATTAGTGTGGGGCTTCATAAAAAGGGTAGAGTGATAGACGTTAATAATGCTCTTGGTGGTGATGGACCTTTCTCTCCAGAAAGAACTGGAACCATTCCAACTTATCCATTGGTTGATATTTGTTTTTCCGGTAAATATACTAAAGAACAAGTTAAAAAGATGCTTGTCGGTAAAGGTGGTATAGCTTCTTACCTGGATACTAATGATGCAAGGATTGTTGAAGAGAGAGTTTTAAACGGTGATAAGGAAGCCAAACTTATCTTTGAAGCAATGGCATATACTGTTATAAAAGAAATTGGATCAATGTATTTTGTAGCTAAGGGTGATATCGATGGTATTATTCTTACTGGCGGTATTGCTTACAGCAAATACTTTACAGATTATATAAAAGCTCACGTAGATCAAATTAAAGAAGTGACAGTTTATCCAGGTGAAGATGAAATGCAAGCCTTAGTAGACGGAACATTAAGAGTGATATACGGTGAAGAAAAAGCATTGAAATATTAAAACAATAAAAATAAGGACAAGGTTTTTAAAAACTTTGTCTTATTTTTTTTGAGAAAATATTTTAGATTTACTGTATATATTAATGGAATAAGTGTTTAATATCATTAAAAAAAGTTTAAAATCAAAGCTAGGGAATAAAAACCTTTCTCATGGTAAAATAAAAATAGATATATAAAAGAAAGGTTGTGTTACTTTGAATGACATCGAATTAATTAATTTAATAAAGTCCGGTAATCATAATTTATACGCTGATATCATGAATAAGTATCATAATGAAATATTCAAGTATGTCTACAATATGATTAATAATTATGAAGATACTGAGGATTTACTTCAAGAAATATTCTTTAAAATATTTAAGAATTTAAAAAAGTTTGATGAAAATAAAGCTTCATTTAGGACTTGGATGTATAGGGTTGCGAAAAATCATGTATTGAATTATTTGAATTCAAGCAAATATAAAAATAATCTAAAAACTATTGTTTATGAGGATAAAATTAATTCCAGTGAGGAAGATATTGAAGAAAAAGTCATTAATAACGAAAAGATAAATAAAATAATAGCGATAATGAAAGAAAAACTTTCAAATAAACACTTTAAGATTATGCATTTATACTATTTCAGTAATTTGACGGTTAAAGAAATATCAGAAACACTTGAAATACCGGATAAAACAATATATAAAGCCATTAAGTCTAGTGTTGAAAAAATAAAAAAGGAGGTGACGTATTGATGGAAAAGTTTAATAGGGAAGTTAATGAATTAAGAGTGGTAAAGTCTAAAGAAAGAACCATAAATAATGTAATGGATAGAATAAACAAGAAAAAATCGTTCTGGTCTATTTTTAAACCTGCTAAATTAAGATTAGCCTTATCTATTTTCTCAGTTTTTCTAGTAATTGCGCTTGGGATTGTTTTAAGTCTTCCAAATGCTCAGAACCCAAGAAATTTAAGCGAATTCGAAACTAAAAAGCTGGTTGAGACATCATATATGTCAGCTTCGATTATATCTAATGCGACAATCAATTCGGTTTCAACTTCATTAAGTTTTTTGCCTTTGATGGAGATAGAGACTGAGTTTGAAAAGAACATCGATGATTTTAATTATTATTTTAATATGTTGAAAGTATTTGTAGATGAAGATGATTTTTATGATTTAGCTAATTTTGAAGTTTTAGAGAACGAGTTATATGACTATAAGATTTCATATTCGGTAAATGATAAGGAATTTGTTTTCCTAGTAAGTATAAGTGAAGACGGAGAGATTTTGGGAGAAATTACAATTGGCAATAAAACTTTAGTAGTTGAGGGGACTTTAGAAGAAAAGGAAAATTCTTTGGAACTTGATTTGATTGCTAGAAAGAATGATGACTATATTATTATTGAATATAAAAGCGAGACTGAAGATGAAATAGAAAAGAAATATTTTGTTAAACAAAGCATTAATGGGGTTTATTTGGAAAAAGAGATAACAATTGAAAAAGAAATGGGTGAAACCAAAGTCGAAATCAAGCAAGGCGAAGATCAGTATTTGTTGGAAATGTATGAAAATAACGGAAAAACTATATATTATCTAGAGTATGAAGTAAACGATTTAGAAGGTGAAGTGTATATTACTGAAGACATTGATAGCTTTGGAAAAACAATTTATCGTTATCATATTAATGAAGATGGGGTTGAAAAAGATATTGATTTAGAAGATCCTGATGAGGATGATGAAGATGATGAAGAAGACGATAAAGAGGATGATGAAGACGACGAAGAGGAAGATGATGACGATTTAATGTATTATGGCACTGGTTTTATCTTGAATTTATAAATATTTTTATAAAAAGGAGAATATTCACCTTTTACCTTGTATATATTATTAGATAACAATAAATAAAAGGAGTGTTTTAAGATGAAAAAATTATTAGCTGTAATTGCAATAGCGATTTTAGGAATTGGAATTTCCGCTTGTTCGGTAAATGAGAGTAAAGAAGTATTGTCAAGCGAACAATCATTAGTATCAATGGCTTATCTTTCTACTTCACTATTAAGTATGAATCAGGATCCTTCTAGCAATGCTTTGGCAATGTCTTTAAGCGATGATGAGTTTGAAGTTGATTCAGAACTTGAGACAGTGAATGAGTATTTAGAAATGTTAAAGGCTTTTATGGAAAATGGGGCAGATGATTTTGCCAGTATTGAAGAATTACCATCCGACAATGAAATGTACACCTATATGATCAATATTACTGTTTTTGATGAAGTATTTGTTTTATATTACAATATTAATCAAGAAACTAAAGAGATCTCTGGCGTTTTCGTTATTGGCGATGAAGAATATGTGATTGAAGCATATGATAATTTAGAAGATGAAGATGAAGAAGAAGATGAAGATGATGAAGAGGAATATGATGATGACGAAATGTATAAAGATGATGAAGAAGAAGATGAAGATGAAGAAGAAGATAAAGATGACATGTCGTTTAATCTTTTAACAGAATCAACTGAACAACCAACTACAGAATATGATTCCACTTCAGGAGCAACTGTAGGAGAAAGCGATGATTCAGAAAGAAAAATGGTTTTAATAGCTAGAAATGGTGATAACTATATTGAAATGACTTATAAGATTGAAACAGAAGATGATGAAGTTGAAACCAAATTTGAAATGAAATCTTTCATCAATGAAGTTGAAAAAGAAATAGAAATTAAAATCGAAAATGAAAAAGATGAATATAAAGTTGAAATCGAAGATGGCGAAAATTATTACGAGCTTAAAAGAGAATTTGAAGATGAAGGAATTGAATATAAATTAGAATATCAAGTCGATGGTGTTGAAGGTGAAATAAAAATCACGGAAACAACTGATGAATTTGGTGAAAAAGTTTATGTTTATGAAATTGATGAAGAAGGCAAGTACAAAGAAGTAGAAATTGATGATCACGATGATGAAGATGAATTTGAGGATGAAGCAGAAGATACAAAATTTGTTATTTAACAATTAGAACATTTAAATAAGTAAATGCTGGTTTTTATTAGACCAGCATTTTTCTTTAGGGTTTGAAAAAACTATGGTTTTACGTTATAATGATATTAAATAAGGGAGTGGTTAATTATGAAGTTTTTGAAAGATAATCAAATAGTTGATATTAGAGAAGCTTTAGAGACTGATGCATTAGAATTGATAGAATATTTTAAAATAGTCGGTAGTGAAACTTCTTATTTAATTATGGACTCTAAGGGACTGGATATAACTGTTGAGGAAGAAAAAGAGTATTTAAAAAAAGCTATTCAATCGATTACGACTAAATACTTTGTAGCCATCATAGATGGAAAAATAGCTGGAGAAGTGGCTTTAAAAGGACATGATAGCCCTAAAACCAAACATAATGTCGATTTAGCGGTGACCGTTAAAAAAGATTATTGGAAAAAAGGTTTGGGAACTTTGCTTTTGGAACATGCAATAAATTATGCCAGAATTACTGGTGAAGTTAAAAATATTTATCTTGAAGTCAGAAAAGACAATATTCCAGCGATTAAGTTATATGAAAAACAAGGATTTAAAAAAGTTGGGGAGATGCCTGATAAAATATTTTATGATGGTAAATATATTTCTGAACTAGTCTACTTGCTACAAATATAAAGATAGATTAATTCGTTAAATTTTTTCTATCAATAAGATTGCGTTTATGATATAATACTTTTGAAAAAATTTACTTGAAAATGAAAATAAAGAGGTTAAAATGTTTAATATTAATGCATTACAATATGTTGAAAATAGAGCAGCAGAGCTTCAAAAACGTAAACCGGCTAAAAT
>CAZMMT010000076.1:0-4401 GCA_964567465.1 uncultured Candidatus Izemoplasmatales bacterium
ATGGCTAGAGTATTATTATATAAGGTAATACTACTTAGTTGATAAACAGAAAGGATCTGGTCAAAATGAATGTATTAGAAAAATTTAAATCGCTCTTTGCAAAAAAGGAAAAAAGTAATGAGAAAGTAAACTATATTTCACTAATGTCAATGGAAGAAAAATATCAAGCTGAGGATTACATGGGCGCTGCTAAAGACTTGAAAAGTTTACTTGAACAATACGGAAGACGTAAAAGAAAGAATCATCGATATAAAGGTAGAGAATTTATTTATTTTATTCTCAGCAACAAACATAAAGATTTAAAGAATACAGGTTATACTCATTGGGAAAACCTCAATAATTTCATGAAGTTAAACCAAACAAAAGTATATCCTTATCATAAAAACAATTTAAGAAATGCAATGGATTTCTTTGAAAAAGAAGTTAAAGGTTTACGCGAAATTAAAATATTTACAGAATAATAATTTGACAGATAAAACTACTGGATTAACAGTAGTTTTATGTTTATAAGGAGAGTAATTTATGAAATATAACAATCCAAAAAGAGTTGATTTCTTAATATCAGAGATATCTTTTGGGTCTTGGCAACTAGGAAATAACATCGATTTCGATTTTGGTGATGAGTTGGAAGGTATAGGTTTAGTTCAAGAAGCTTTAAAGATGGGTGTGAGTTTATTTGATACTGCACCTAATTATGGTCACGGCAATAGTGAAAAACTATTGGGTAAAGCATTAAAAGGAAGTAGAGATAAAGTCTTTATTAACTCGAAGTTCGGACATGATGGACATGGAGATACTGATTTTTCGATTGAAAGAATAGAGAAATCAGTAAGTGAATCCTTAAAAAGACTTCAAACGGATTATTTAGATAGTGTTATTCTTCATAATCCACCAAGAGAAATGCTTTATAAAGATCACCCAGTATATGATGAACTTAGAAGATTAAAAGCTTTAAAGTTAATCAATCATTTTGGTGTAAGCATTGATACCCCTGAAGAGTTAGAGATTGTATTAGAAAACGATGATGTTGATGTAATTGAGTTAATGTTTAATGTAATTCATCAAAGTCCAAAAGTACATTTTAATAAAGTTTATGAAAAAGGTATCTTACTGATGATTAAAGTACCACTTGATTCAGGTTGGTTGAGCGGAAAGTATAATGAGTCCACTAATTTTACTGGAATAAGAACAAGATGGACAAAAGAAGTTATCAATACTAGAATAAAGATTATTGAGCAAGTTAAAAGCATTGTTGGTGAAGATATAGTAAAATCAAGTTTAAGGTTCATTCTTGATTTTAAAGCAGTTACTTGTGTTATTCCCGGAATTAAAAACCTCTATCAACTAGAAGATAATGTAAAAGTTACTAATTTTGTTTTATCAAAAGAAAAACACTTAAAGTTAGAAACTTTATATGAGGATTATATTAAGAATCTTTACACTCCTTGGTAAAAAAAGAAAAAAGGTGATTATATGGCTTTGTTTGAAACAATAAAGTATAAAGTGTTAGTAAAAGAAAAAAATATTGAACTTAGAGAATATGAAGAAATTCTTCTAGCTTCCACAAAAACTATTATTAATGATAGAAGAGATTCAGGTTTTAATTCTGTATTTAATTACATTTCTGGCGAGAATGATCAAAAACAAAAAATCTCAATGACAACTCCAGTCGTTAGTTATGAAGAAGAAGGCAAATTAGTAACGGGATTTTATGTCCCTTCTAAGTATGATCAATCATCAGTACCTAAACCTACTAAGGATGAGGTTTTTATCAATAAATTTGAGAAATCTATTTATGCGGTAATTAGATTTAATGGTTCTTGGACTGATGAAAACTTTAATAAGTATGATGAATTATTACGGAAATACATAGAAGAAAACAAATATGATATTGTATCAAAGAGATTAGTTTTAAGATATCAACCACCGTTTATACCTAGTGTTTTCAGAAGAAATGAAATCGCATATCAAATTAAGGGTAGAAAATAAGCTTATTATTTTTGGAGGTGATTCTAGATGAAAAGAAAACCAATGAGTTTTAAGGGGAAAAATAAAAAAAATAATTATTTTGAAGGTTGGTATTATAAGTTCGTCACAGCTGATTTAAAGATGACGATATCCTTTATACCAGGAATAAGTATTAATAAAAAAGATCCACATTCATTTATTCAGGTCATTATTAACAATAATGAAGAAATCAAGACTAGATATATCAGGTACGATATCAATGAATTTTCCTATGATTATAATAATGATGTATTAAAATTAGGAAATAGCGTTTTTAGTTTAGATCTGGTTTCAATTGATATCCAAGATGAAGATTTGAAGGTTAGGGGGTCGATTGTTATAACAAATATTACGCCTATAAAAACAACGTTCATGTCACCGTCAATCATGGGGTTCTTTCATTATTTTCCGAGAATGGAGTGTAACCATGATGTTGTAAGCATGAATCATTCTATTAATGGAGAAATATCAATTGGAAAAGAAGAAATAACTTTTGTTGAAGGAAAAGGATATATCGAAAAAGATTATGGAAAATCATTCCCTAGTAAATACATCTGGATTCAGACGAATCATTTCAAGTCTTCAGATGCAAGTTTGATGTTTTCGTATGCGACTATTCCATATCTAGGCATGAAGTTTAAAGGGTTAATAGCGAATTTAATTATTAAAAATAAAGAGTATCGATTTGCCACTTATAATCTTTCAAGAGTTAAGAAAATAGAAATTGATGAGAATCGTGTTTTTGTGGAGATAAAAAAAGGTAAATATACTTTATTACTTGAAGGAACAAATCGCCATACTATTCCTTTAGTAGCCCCAAAGGGCGGATCAATGAATGATTACATTAAAGAAGGTTTATCAGGAGAAGTAAAAGTCATTTTAAAGACAAACAATAAAATAATCTTTTCCGATTCGGGAGTTAATGCAGGAATAGAAATAATGTTTTAGTATTATTTTTATAGTCGATTATAATACAATATGAATTAATGTTGCATTTTCAATGTTATTTAATCTAACGATAAGATATAATCAAAGTGTGTCAAGTTTGATACTTGACACTTTGTTTTTTTAAAAGAGTAAGGGAAGGGGAATATACTTTTGTATATAAGTAAGTTATGAAAAAAATTATTATATTAGGACTGATGATTGTTTTTGTGTTTATGGTAAGTTGTACAAATACAACTGTCATTACAACAATATTTACAACATTAGAAAATACAACTGATGAAGATACAACAAATTCAACAACTAACAATCCAACAACTGAGGCAATTACAACTACACAACCTACAACAATTGAATCGACAACCGCCGCACCGGAAATCGATACGATTTCTTCTGTTTTAGGTGTTGAAAATAAAACGAATATTGTCGGGCATTATTTTGACCCACTATATGGTGTTTCAGCAGTGTCTGAATACGGTAAAGATTTAACGTCTTTTATTCAGGTGGAAGGTTACGTTGATTTTGGGACAATTGGAGAATATCAATTAACTTATGACATTGAATATGAGGAAGATTTCTATTCTGAAACGATAACTGTGACTGTAAGTGACGGGGTATATGTTCCTTTGGAAGGTTCAAGACCAATTGGCTTAAATGGTGTTATTTCAATGGGAGACGGTTCATATATGACCGGAACTGATTCATCAATAGCTCATCCAATTAATCCTGGATACATTAGAGAACATTTATTGAATACAGCTGTTCCTTCAAGTGGATGGTGGACAACTTTGCTAGCGCAAAATAACGGCGGAGGTAATGGAATATATACAAATCCTTTAAGGGCTGCTTTTTATAATGAAGGACTTGAAATTACCAATCCTCTTGATGGGTTTGTCCAGTACTGGAATCCTGAAGGCTATCAAACAATAGCTCAATTTCCAATCGCTTTGAAAGATAGTTACTTAAGATCAACAGAATTGAACAGTACCTATATAACTGAAGTATTAGATTATTCAGATTCAATGGTTAAAGTAGCGATGAAAAATTCTATTCAAGGAGAAGATGAACTAGTAGTAACATTGGTTCAAGGTTCACCATATATTTTCGCAGAAACCAATAATAAAAATGCTTTAAGATATACCATGGATTTTGGAGTATTAATTGAATATTACAACCTTGATGGTGAAAAAATAACAACTAATAATCATAATGGTGATGGTATAGTTGTTAAGATGGTTCAAAGACATTCAGGCTATGATAATTCACCGCCAGCTAATGTTGGGCAACCGGAATATACTGATAAATATTATTTGTTAAACACTCCAAGTAATACAAACTTCACGATTTCGAATAATGTTTTATCATTAAGTTTGGGAGATGGAAATTTCATATCAATAGCTGCTATAAATAACTTATCAGAAATTGATTTTTATCATGAACATGGATATA
>CAZMMT010000077.1:0-4355 GCA_964567465.1 uncultured Candidatus Izemoplasmatales bacterium
ATCAACAATCGAAAAAATCATCAAACAAATAGCAACAAAAAAGTCATACTAAATTTTACCCTAGTACGACTTTTTTTATTTAAATTTATTTAATCAAGTGATTAAATGAATACATATCCCAAGGTGACTTTCTTATCATCTTTTCTGCGTCTTCTGCCGATACCGGTTCAGAAAAATAATAACCTTGCATAAATCTAATGTCCCACTTATTGAGTTTTCTGATGATATCTTCATCTTCAACACCTTCAGCGATAACAATCTTTTGATTTGCTTTAGCTTGAGCAATAACTCTTTCGATTTTTTCTGCACTAGAATCATTATTTGCAATTAGTAATAAATTACCTCTTGATAATTTAAAGATCGGTGCACTGATTTTACTCATGTCTTCAATAATTGAGAATTCAAAACCAGTGTCATCAATAGACATTCTAAAACCATATCTTCTAAACTCATTTAGATTATGTTGTGCAACTTCATTATTCTTAACTGAATAATAGTCGATAATTTCTAAACAGAAGTTTTCTGGAGATAATCCATGTTTTCCTGTAATCTCAAAATATTGTCTAGCTAAACCTTCAACATATAACTGCTTTGGCGCTAAATTTATTGAAATAAATAATTCTCCTATTTTAAAACTCTTCTTCCAATCGGCATATCTTTGGGTTACTTTTTCAAAGCCCCAAACACCAAACCAAGTGATATCGCCAGTTAAATCCATTACATTTAAGAATTTACCTGGAGATAAGATTCCCATCGTTGGATGTTTCCATCTTAGAAGTGACTCAAGAGCAATAATCTTACCGGTTCTAATATCAACTATCGGTTGATAATAAAGAAGGAACTCATCATATTCAATAGCTTTTTTTATTTGTTTATAATAATCAATGTTAAACTGTTCTTTTTCAATCAGATTTTGTGAATACATAGTGAAACGGTTTTTACCTTCTTTTTTCGCTACATAAACCGCAATTTCAGCGTTTTTAAGTAAATTCTCAGCGGTAATACCGTCATAAGGGAATAAACACACACCGATTGAAGCGGTCAACTCGTGATTACCAAGTTTAGTCGGTTGTTTAAAAAGATTTAATAATTCTTGGCCAATATCATTTATTTTTTCATTATCGATTTCGCCTTTATGATAATAGATAAAAACATCATCCGCATAATGACCGGTAATACAGTTCTTACCACAATATCTTTTTAATCTTTTAGCAAACTCGTCGATAATTTTATCGACGTCTTTTTGTTCATAACTATCAACAATATAACGGAAATTATCAAGATTAATTGCGAAGAAAAGTCTTAAGTCTCCTTCGTTAATTTTCTTAATATCTTCATTGATAGCTGCTAAAAGCGGATTCGAAGAAACGAATTCGTTAACAATATCATTGTCTTTTTCCTCTTTACCGTTATCTTCTTGCAAGCTCTTTCGTTCCAATTTATTCTTTTTGAAATTAAAGATGACATTGCGATAAAGAAAGAATAAGGAAACGCCAGTTATCACAATGATAACTGCCGCAACCACTATTTCCCACGGTTGAGAACTTAAACTTGGATCTGTTAAAAATAGTAAGTCTAACATAGTCCACCCCTTTAAATATATTTACTGGCAAGAACATCCATTCTTCTAGCTTTAGAAATCTTGTAAAACATTGTAATGAAAGCTTTAATAGCTTCTTCAGTTATTGGTTCGGATATCATGTATCCTTGGAAGATGTCTGTACCGATTTGTTTTAAGTATTCATATTGCTTTTTAGTCTCAACACCTTCGGCTATTACTACCATTTCTAAGTTATGCACTAAGTTAACGATAGTACCAACAATCTTGTGATCGTTATCTGTACCGAAAATTCCGTCAATAAAACTTTTATCTATTTTGATGTTGTCAAAAGCGATTTGTCTTAAGTAAGTCAATGATGCATATCCTGTACCGAAATCATCTAGAGAAAATCTTATTCCAAGTTGTTTTAAGTCTTTAATCTTTTCATCTATTAAAACAGTTGAGTCTAGGAAAACACTTTCGGTTAATTCTAGCGTTAGATATTCGGCGCTAATATCACTTTCTTTGATTATCGATTTTACAGTATCCACAAAATCATATTGCATCAATTGGATTGATGACATATTAACACTCATGGTAAATTCTTTATTGAACTGTTCTTTTAATCTTACTTGCATCTTACAAGCTTCTTTTAAGACCCAATTACCAATTGGTACAATCATGTAGTTTTCTTCAGCATTGGTAATGAAATCCGATGGTGATATTTCACCAAGAATCGGTGATTTCCATCTTACTAGAGCTTCAAATCCATATAGTTCATTCTTATTATCAACTAAAGGTTGATACTTTAAATATAATTCATTATTTTCAATTGTTTTGGATAGTTGCTCGGAAATCTGAGCTTTGTAAGATATCTCACGAGCAATATTCTCATTATAGAATAAATATCTTTTGGTCGCTGATTGACGAGCTTTATAAAGTGCTGTATCAGCTTTTTTAACCAAATCATCAAGCACATTTCCATCAGTTGGATATATTGAGATACCAATAAAGAAATTGACTTCTAGTTTTATGCTCTTTACTGTTAAAGGTTCTTTAAAGTAAGCTAAAATCTTGCTTATGTTATTTTCTACCATTTCCAGTGAAGGTACATTAGTCATAATATAGATAAATTCATCGTGACCATTCGCATAAATATATTCACTATTGTCAAGAATCGTTTTTAATTCTAGGGCGATAGCTTTTAAGAGATTATCACCAACTATCTGTCCCTTTATTATATTGATATTTTTAATATTTTCAACCTGAAATACGCAAATAGCCGACTTTTTATTTCCTGAAAGTACATTTTTGTTAATATCTAACTTAGCGGCACTAATGTTTTTTAATCCTGTTAAAGCATCAAATGCAAAAGTTTCATAAACTAATTTTACTTGGCGATCAATTTCTTTTGACATTAGATTGATTGAATCGCCTATTTCTTTAATCTCATTATTTTCAATTAGATTAACCTGAATACTATAATTACCGTTTTTAATTTCTTCTAGAGATTCCAAAATAGTATGAATTGGCGCAATGATTCTTCTGATTCTTTTATTAAGTAATAGAGACGTTAAATAAATCAAAATCCCAATAACTACCAATATGATAATGAAAACAAACTCCATTGGTAAAAGTCTAGTGTTATCGACCAAGATAACAACTTGCCAACCATATTGATCAAGATTTGTGTAAGTAGCTAAATACTTAGTTCCAAATAATTCAACATAAACAATCTCTTCATCCGCAGAACTATGGGCTAATTGGTAAATTCCGTTATCAGTAAAGCCTTTTTCAGTATCAATAGCCAAACTCTCATCTAAAGATTTCATGTAGTATTCTTGGTATGTATCTTTACTATAAAAGGCTAAATTAGGGTTTTCTTCATAATTTGTAAAAACTAATACTTCGGCAATTTCACCGTTGATTTCTTTATCGATGTTTTCAACCATCTCTCCTAAACTCACTAAAGACATATCAATGCCTAAATAACCAATTTGGGTGTCACCATCATAAACTCTTTGAACATAGGTGAATGTATAATCTCCAGTGATAGCATCAACGTAAGGAATCGTAAATTTTTCTTCATCCGTTCCTAAATCAATAAACCAAGGTCTTTCACTGATAAGCCAAGTATTATATAAAAGTTGTCCTGTATTAGTAATTGCACAACCATCTAAAGCTCCTAAACAATCATACTCCGTTGCTAAAAAGATTAAATCATAAGCTGTTTCATTTTGATGAGTTATAACAGCATTTACTACAGTTGTATAATTATAGAAGATATCATAGTCAGGATCAGTTTCTAAAATTACTGGATTATTCCCCTCATTGATATATTTTAAGTAGTTTATTACATGCTCGTTTTCAACTAAAATATTAGCGTCATTTTTAATTGAACTTAAAAATACCTCAGTCGAATTAACGATTGCTTGCGTTTGATTTTCTACTACTTTTATTTGATTTTGATTAATCATTAAGAAAGTATATAATAAAAATCCTGTTGAAATAATAATTAAAAAGATTGCATCAACAAAAACCGTCAAAGCGACAATTCTTCTTGATAGACTTACCTTTTTCTCACTTTTCTTTCCCATAAACATCAACTCCAACTTCTAAAGAAATCAAACAATCCAAACGGCTTATCGCCAGTTACATCTGCTCGATATATTTTAATGTCAAATCTTCTGGTTCTATTAGCTTCAGAATAAGTAATGTAGTAATATTTTCCGTTGTAATCTTTACTAGAGGTAAAGGTTAAATCATCCACATCATCTAAGGTGAAGGTTGTAAAATCTATTTCATATGTATACAT
>CAZMMT010000078.1:0-4327 GCA_964567465.1 uncultured Candidatus Izemoplasmatales bacterium
ACATGTGCTGATTCAATTTCAAAGTTTAATTGTGTGTTGATAGCTTCTACCATTTTTTTATCCATAATAAATCCTCCTTTTTTTTATTTTCCAGTCTTATTATAGCCGATATAAAATATTAAGCAATTGATTTACTTATAAATTTTGGTCATCTACTGAATCTAAATACTTCTTCAACGGTTCGATAACTTTTTTCACAGTACCATCTTTAAATGGATTGTTTAGTTTAACAGCTTCAATTAAGTTAACGAAGCTCTTTGATCCGCCTAAGCGACATAATCCTAAATATGATTGGAAGGCTTCTTGATGATTTTCACGTGATTTTACCCAATATTGGAATGCAAGTACTTGCGCTAAGGTGTAGTCGATGTAATAAAACGGTGAACCGAAGATATGACCTTGACGGAACCAGAAAGTTCCTTTTTCCATAAATGAGTCATCATCATAATCTTTAAACGGCAAGTATTTCTTTTCGATTCTTCTCCAAGTTGCTTTTCTTTCTTCTGGTGTCATTTCTGGATTGAAATAGATTTCGTGTTGGAATTCATCAACTGCTACACCATAAGGTAAGAATGAGATAGAAGAAGCTAAGTGATAGAACTTATATTTTTCTGTATCGTCTTTAAAGAAACCGCCAATCCATGGCCACGCAAGAAATTCCATACTCATTGAGTGAATTTCCGCTGCTTCATATGTTGGCCAACGGTAAGCAGGAATGTTATCTCTACTTGAATATACTTGGAAAGCATGTCCTGCTTCATGAGTTAATACGTCAACGTCATGAGAAGTTCCATTAAAGTTAGCGAAGATGAATGGAGTTTTATATGTAGGAATATAAGTACAATATCCGCCGCCAGCTTTTCCAGGAACAGAATCAAGATCAAGAAGATCATGTTCTAACATGAAGTTAAAGAATTCTTTAGTTTCAGGTGACATTTCTGAGTACATGTTTTTCGCAACTTCAACTTGCCAAGCTCTGTCGCCTTTAGGTGTTGGGTTGCCAGTTAAGAATGCTAGTGAAAGGTCGTAAGATTTTGGATTTTCAATACCGATTCTTTTAGCATCACGTTTTTTAAGTTCCGTAACTAAAGGAACTACATCGCGGTAGATTTGATCACGGTAATTCTTTACGTCTTTATAATCATAATCGGTTCTACCTAATCGGTCATATCCTAATTGAACATAGTTTTCATAACCTAATTCATGAGCGATTTTTGTTCTAACTTTGACCATATCGTCATAGATTCGATCTAATTGTTCTTCGTTGTTCGCAAAGAATTCTGATACTTTTAATTGCGCCTTGTGACGGATATTGCGGTCTAGGTTTTGAAGGAATGGTCCCATTTGACTAAGGTTGTAAGTTCCACCTTCAAATTCCAGTTTAGCAGATGCTAATAATTTTGAATATTCAGTGGATAATTTGTTTTCTTGTTGAAGCAAAGGAATAATTTTTGGGTCAAATGTTTTTTGTCTAAGTTCAGCTGATTTAAACAAAAGTTCACCAAATTCTTTTTCTAAGCCTTTACGATTTTTTGACTTTAATATCTTTGATGAAAAGATATGGTCATATTGTTGCAATTCCGGAACATTGTCATCGAAAAATTCTTGTTCCTTCTCATAGAATTCATCTTGAGTGTTAAGTGAGTTTCTGATTGAAACTAATGTAATCATACTTTCGATTTCATCATTGACATCAAACCAATCATTAATTGCTTTGATCTCAGTTTCGAGTGATTCGTTTTCACCGATAAGAGATATGATTTTTTTTGCTTTCTCAACATACTCTTCAAGATTCGGTCTTTCATACTTAAAATCTTTAAATTTCATTATCTAAATTCCTTTCTGTAATAATCTATATTAATTTTAACATAAAAATATCGCTTTTCCTATTGCTAAGCAAAAAAATAAGGTATGAAATTTACCTCATACCTTAATATTTTACTCCCCGATAATTTTTACTAAAACTCGCTTTTTTCTCATTCCATCAAACTCGCCGTAAAAGATTTGTTCCCAAGGACCAAAATCGAGTTTACCGTTTGTGATTGCGACAACAACTTCTCTACCCATAATTTGTCTTTTCATGTGTGCATCAGCGTTATCTTCATAGCCATTATGTTGGTATTGAGAATATGGTTTTTCTGGGGCTAATCTTTCTAAGAATTTTTCAAAGTCATTTAATAAACCAAGTTCATCATCGTTGATGAAAACAGAAGCGGTAATGTGCATCGCATTTACCAAAACTAGACCTTCTTTAATACCGCTTTCTTTGATTAAAGTTTGTACTTCGTTTGTGATATTTATAAATTCTCTTCTTTTTTTAGTTTCGAACCAAAGTTCTTTACGATAACTAAGCATTGGTTTTACTTTTCCTTAGTTTTGATAAGGTAAGGATTAAACCAAGGGCAATAGATAAAAAGCCGGCACTTAAGATCCTGTAATTTTCCGGTAATAAGAAAGTTATGGTGTGAGCTGGTATCCAGAATAAAGGAATAGTTTTTAATACGACAAAACCAAAGAAGTTTTGCCAATCGATTGTTTTTATAACATCTTGGCCTTTAACTTTTAATATCTTATTAATTTGGCCTTCACCTAGATCGATAAATGTATCAGTTACTCGATGAAGTATCATGAATGTTGGTGCGAAAATAAGATTCATGAAGAAGCTTACAGAAAAAGCTGTGAAGATGTTACCTAATAATGTTTCTGAAGTAAAGGATGGAAGGAGGCCGGAAAGCATGCTTGCTCTTACACCTTGATCAAAAATTTTAAAAACTAAAACGAAAGCCATTCCTAAAAATCCCCAGATAATAAACCTGTATATTAGTCCTTTTTTAGAGAAGTAATTTTTAGTCGCAATTCTTGAAGCAATTAATTCTCCATATGTAGCTAAGATAGATGTTTTAATAAACCCCATTAGATAAGGATTATTAGAACTGCTTGAAGCGATAAACTCTCTAGTCGGAGTTATAATTAATAAGGTTATTATTCCGATAAAGATAAGAATAAATAATAAATCAAGTTTTTTCATGTAGAAACCTCCAATACAAAAAAATTATATCATTTTTTAATTATTTTTAGTCAAGTCATTTTCAAATGATTTTTTTTATGTATAATTAATATGGAAAAAGAGGGCGTAGATGAAGAAATTACAAGATTATTTAGCACAATATCATAACCCAAAAATTCTTGATGTCGGTACTGGCAGAGGAAATTTTATTCAAATTATCAAGATGTTGAATGATGATTTCTCAGAAATAATCGCTACTGACTTAGATGATCGTTTGCTTGAATTTAATAAAGAATCATTTAAAGATGATTTAAGAATAAAATTTGTTAATGATAATATCCTTGAGACAAAACTGTCTGAAGGTTATTTTGATATAGTTTGTTTATCTAATACCCTACATCATTTAACTGATTTTAAAGATACTTTCAAAGGTATGTTTAAGGTTTTAAAAGATGGTGGTATAATTATTATTAATGAGATGATAGCTGATAACTTGAATCCTTCACAAATATCACATCGCTTATTACATCATTTTGCGGCTAAGGTAGATCGAGAAATTGGCAGAGTACATGATGAGACTTTCACTAAAGCTGAACTTGTTAGTAGAGTTAAGAAAATAGTTGAAGAAAGAATAGTTGATACATGGGATTTGGACTTTGAAGATAACGAAATTGATTATAATAATTCAGCTTATGAGAACTTAATTGATAGATTAGTTCAGGTTGTGAATACTAAGGAAAGTTTTACTGAGTTTAAAACAGAAGCAGAAACTATTAAAGAATATATTAAGATTCATGGTTTTCAATCAGCTACTCAAGTAGCCATGATAATAAAAAAGTAGAAGTTTAATGTAAATTGATATTTGCATTTCATATTGTAATTAATAATAGATTGATATATAATATTAAAAATATTATTTTTTGTATATAGAAATAAGGAGGTTTTTAAATTGAAGAAAAAGATTATTAGTTTGTTAATGGTAATGTTATTCGCTATCGGTTTTGTAGCTTGTAATAAAACTACAACAGAAGCGCCAACAACTGAAGCGCCTACTACAGTGGCTCCTACTACAGAAGCCCCAACGACCGTAGCGCCAACAACTCAAGCTCCAACAACAGTTGATTTAGCACCAACACTTATGGGTGTTGCCGATCGCGAAATCACTGAAGATGATGTAACGGAAGTTTTAGAAGGAATTACAGCTGTTGATGATTTAGACGGTGACATTACTGAAAATATTATTGTTACAACCGATTTTGATTATGAAGTTCCTGGAGTATATACAGTTGAATTGTCAATTACTGACTCTGGTAGCAATAC
>CAZMMT010000079.1:0-1229 GCA_964567465.1 uncultured Candidatus Izemoplasmatales bacterium
ATTGGTGTAGTATTCGCAACATTCTTTGTTTCCCATATTAAACTAGCGGGAACCGCAATGCAAAGCGTTGGTTTCGTTAAGGAAATTGTAGATATTATTATTGCAATCATTCTTTACTTCAGTGCTTTCTCATTAATATTGACACAAAACTTAGGCAACATCAAAAAATTCTTCCATAAGTTTAAAAGGAAAAAGAAAACACAAGATGTCGCCTTTGAAGCAAAGGAGGGTGATGAATAATGGTATTCTTTATATCACAATCGTTATTCTTTATTATTCCTTTATTAATTGTCGCTATCGCTGGTATGTTTTCTGAAAAGAGTGGTACTGTAAACATTGCCCTTGAAGGTTTGATGGTTATCGGTGCATTCTGTGGTACTTTCTTTATTAACAAAATGCAAGCTATAGGATTCTTAGAAGGAGCTCCACAATTATTATTGATTATCTCAATGATTTTAGCTGGTATCGGTGGAGCTATATTCTCGAGTTTACTTGGTTTCTTAGCTATTAACATGAGAGCTAATCAAGTAATTGGTGGTACAGCATTAAACCTTGTTGGTGGTGCTTTAGCAATCTTCTTAGCTAAACAATTCCAACCTAATAACGCTGTCCAAATTTCTTATGACAATAGCGTATTTAGATTAGATTCTGACTTCTTAGCGGGAGTGTTCCCTAACTTAAACTATATTTTCTTTAAACAAGCTTATCTTACTTTATACATTGGTATTTTAATTCTTATTGTTTCTACTATTGTTATTTATAAGACTAAGTTTGGTTCAAGACTTTCTGCCTGCGGTGAGCATCCAGAAGCTGCTCAATCAGTTGGTATCAATGTTTATCGTTACCGCTGGATTGGCGTATTATTATCAGGATTCTTAGGCGGTTTAGGTGGTTTAGTTTATGCATTACCAATTTCTGTAAGTTTTGAAGGTACAGTTGCTGGTTATGGATTCTTAGCCTTAGCCGTATTGATCTTTGGTCAATGGAAACCAATGCGAGTATTTATCGCCGCAATCTTCTTTGGAATGTTTAAAGCTCTATCAGTTACCTTCTTCTCATTTGATTGGATCAGTGATTTGATTGTACAGTTCCCGAATGTTCCTTTTGGAACAATCTTTAGAATATTACCATATTTAGCAACTATGCTAATCTTGGCACTTACTTCTAAACGTTCTAGAGCTCCAAAAGCATCTGGTATTCCATTTAACTTTAAAGCAAATTAATTTTTA
>CAZMMT010000079.1:1329-4305 GCA_964567465.1 uncultured Candidatus Izemoplasmatales bacterium
CCAGTAATAACGTTTTGTACCATTGTACCGATTGCATCAGTATCAGTTGGGTTTAATGAAGTTAAAGGATAATATGTTCTTTCAACTTCCATGTTGTAATAAATGCTGTTAGCGATAGCCCAGTTTTTCTTAGTTAAATCTTCTGATTCAAGATAAGACATGATAATATCAAAAGCTTCTTCAGTAGCTACTGCATAACCGACAACTTCAGCGTTTAAAGCTGCGTTTTCAGGATTTAACAAGTAGTTGATAAATTGATGAGCCGCATCAAGATTAGTTGCGGTATTTGGAATAACCATAGCATCAATAAATACCATTGTTGTATCAGGAATATAAAGATCAAACATATCTCTTACTTCATCTAATGTTTTACCTTCATCTAATTGAATATAAAGTCTATCCAAATAATCTCCAGTATAAGTAAAAGCCATATCTAAGTTATTAGCTTCAACATTTCTTTTTAATGTATCGTCGCCCCACTCTGTAAAGTCAGCTGTTTCTAGTACGCTTCTTACAAGGTCTAGATTAGCTAAACTGTAATCATTAGGGTTTTTATCCATATACATCATTGCGGCTGCGAAAGCAAATTGCGGAACGTCATACATTCCTCTTCTAGCAGTTGGAAAATAGTTGTCAGCTTCAAAATAAACGTCCCAACCATTGGTATATAGAGCTTCTTCTAAACCATCTACACGGTTGTTATAGATAATGCCGAATGTTCCCCAAAAGTATGGTACAGCATAAGTTTTAAAGTCAACTTCATCACCAGTTGCAGCAAATGTAGTTTCGGTCATAGATGTAAAAATTTGTTCAACGCCATCCATATATGTTACATCAGAATAATTAGGTAATTTGGAATAATCCAAAGTAAGTAACATATCTTCTTGTACCATCTTTTCAATCATGTAATCAGAAGGAATAACTAAGTCAAAAGCAGTTGTTTTGCTTTTGATTTTTGAGTAGAACAACTCATTTGAATCAGCGACGCTAATAACTACGTCAATGCCAAATTCATCTTCAAAGTTTTCTACTACCTCATCATTTATATATTCGCCCCAGTTCAAAATTCTTAACTTTGGTTTTGAACTACAAGCACTTAAAACTACAAGTAAACTAAGAAGTCCTGCCATTAATATTATTTTTTTCATTCTTTCTTCCTTTCTTTTGCTTTTGCAAAAATGAATATATTAGTAACCCTAAAAGAGTAAATAATGTAAGTAATGTTGAGAATGCATAAACTGAAGGTGTTAAGTTTCTTCTACCAATTACAGCATAAATCCAAATTGATAAATTATCAAATCCCGCTCCAGTATTGAAGTAACTGATAACAAAGTCATCGATACTCATTGTTAAAGCTAAAAGCATTCCTGAGAAGATACCAGCCTTTATCGCTGGAATAACAACTTTAATTAATGCTTTATAAGGTCTTACCCCTAAATCTAATGCCGCATCCATTAGGTTTGGATCGGTTTCTTTAAGTTTGGGCATAACACTTAAAACTACATAAGGTATCGTAAAGAATAAATGCGCCATAACCAGAGTGAATAAACCGAAGATATTAGGAAATACAACCATCAATAATCTAAACATCAACATCAAGCTAAAACCAGTTACGATATCGGCGTTTAAGATTGGTACATTGTTTAACAACATCCAAATTACTCTCACCTTTTTACCTAAGGCATATAGCCCTATCGCAAAGAAGGTTCCTAAGAAAGTCGCAAGGACTGTGGCAATACCACTGACAAGAAATGTATTCTTGATTGCCTGCATAAGTTCTTCTTCTTGGAAGATATTGCCATACCATTTAAATGATAGCCTGGTAAATTCCGAGATAATTCTACTTTCATTTAATGATTGAATCGCAATTACAATTATTGATATGTATAATCCAAAAATCACAAATACTACTAAAAACTTTTTTAATATCTGATAAATCTTATTCATTACCGTAAAATCACGGTAACCATAATCTTTTAACGTTGCACGTTGTTTTTCCATTATAGTAGTGTTTCTCCTTCCTTATCAAACTTGGTCAATAACAATATTGAACCTAAGATGAAGAATAAGATAACTACTGCGAGTAAGGCACCGTGATTGTAATTTGTGTAAACGAATTTATTTTCAATGATAGTACCGATAAAGACAATTTGTCCTCTCGATAAAATCTTCGGTATCGCAAAACCGGCTAGTGTTGGTAAGAATACCATGATTGATCCGGTTACTACCCCTTTTAGTGATAGTGGAAATACAACCTTCCAGAACTTCTTGATTGGGGATAAACCTAAATCAAGTGCCGCTTCTTCTAAAGCAAAATCAATCTTTTCTAAAGCGGTATAAACCGAAAGAATCATAAACGGCATATAAGTGAAAACTAACCCGAATAGAACTGCTAAACCAGTACCGCTAATATTACCAAATAAATTAAAACCTAGTAAACTCTTTAAAATATTATTTTCTGACATGATGTTCGCTAAGCTTTCAGTTCTTAGAATCAAATTAGACCACATCGGTAAAATAACGATTGTTAAAAGGATAAACTTATTTTTAAACTTGCTTAATTTAATTTCATAAGCGATGAAATATCCGAAGACAAAACTGAGTAATGTCGTGAGTGTAGCGAACACTAATGAATTTCTAAAAGCGATTAAAGTAGAACTTTCTAGTAGAAGTCTAAAATGGCTAAAAGATATCGTCAATTCCGAAACACTGACGCTAGAGTTTAAATTAGAGATACTAATTAAAATCATTGCGAGAATCGGTACGAAAACTAAGATGCTTAACCATACCATGTATGGTCTGGCTAAGACTTTAAACTCTTTATTCACCTTTTTCAACCTTCATCATATGAATTTCATATGGATCGATTGTAAGACCGATTGGTTGACCGACTTCATAACTTTCATAAGTATGAACTAATAGTTTTTCGTTTTTAACTAAAACTTCGTATTCATTATGAACACCTTTAAATAAACT
>CAZMMT010000080.1:0-4248 GCA_964567465.1 uncultured Candidatus Izemoplasmatales bacterium
GATAAAATAAAAGGAAGTGGATATCGTGCAGAATATTTTTAATTATTTTTTAGCTCAATTAAATGATAATGCTAACGAACTTGTATATCGTGGTAATTTTATATTCAAGTTCTTTCAAGATAGTATGACTGTGTTAAATGCTATTGATGGAAAGTTAGTTAGTGAAGAAATAGAGTTTTCACCAGTAGCAGTTTTAACTAAATCACCAGTTCCTTTTGTTGAAAGTAATAAGCGTATAGATTGGTTATTAGAGTTTGGTATCTTGATTAGGATACAAGGTCAAGAATATGATGCTACGGAAGATTTAGATTATGCTAATATTGAAAGTGTTTTAGATGATTTACAAGGCGCGGTTTACGAAAGTGGCACTACAAGATATACATTTAAGACACAAAAGCCTAACTATAATGGCTATACAGTTTTAGGTAGAAGTAAGTTTGCAATTATAACTTGCACTATGAATGTAACTCAAATTGACTTCGGTTATTTTGGAAACGATAGTGTATGGAGTTTAGGTGGTAACACATTAGATACAGTTCAAGTAGCGAGAACAGCAACACGTAGATTTTATACTACTGACAAGAAAGATGACACTTCAAACGATTATAATAAACCAACAGGTAGATCCGTTGTAGTGGAATTGACATTTAATTATAATGATGAAACTGACTTGCTTAGTGAAGTTCAAGGTAAGCAAACTTTATCTAAGACTTATACATTAAGTGAAACCTTTAACGAAGGCACGCCTGTTACATATACAGTTATAGTTGAGAGTGGTAGTGAAGTGCAACAAAATGGAGTAGTTAAACAACTTATTCTAAGATGCGTGGAGGTATGATATGGCTGGAGCTCAATTTAATAGTGGAACATATGAGATTTATTGGTATAAAGACCAAGCAGGAACGCCTAATGCTCCGCAATCACCAACGACATCCATAGCACAATCACCTGTAGATAAGAGTTTTAATGTAAAAAAAGCAGCGATAATTGGTATTGGTGTTGTAACGGCTAAAAGAGTATTTAACACATTAAGAAATGAATATTTTGCTACAACAGGTAACGAGCAACTTGAAAATGAAGTTAATAATGCTATGAAGATGTTAGGTTATGTAGGCACAATAGCAATAGGTGGCTGGGCTGGTGGTATTATGGTAGCGACTGACACGGCTTTAAGTGCTGTAACATACTATCGCAACACTCGTAGAGATAATATCAAGCTAGAAATAGATAGAAAATTAAAAGGAAAGCAAGTTAACATCGCAAGTGGCAGTGTATATTATGATTAAAGCGGATATGTTTAAGGGAGGTATGGCTTATGATTAGTTTTAAAATAAATGATGTAGCATTAGACATAGCAAGTAAAGCCATATATAACCGAAATCGTAAAGAAAGAGCTGATAGTGGTAGCGTTACGTTATTTAATGAAGTCAGCACACGCTATGAACCATATTCAAGAGTAGAAATCAATAATGAACAATATTTAATTGAGAGTGATAATCTAGTTCAACAACGTGGAAGTTTATATGAGCATAACTTGACACTGATAGAAAATATAGCTAAGTTAGCAACTATTCATCCTGTTGATAGAAGTTTCAAACGTGTTCCAGCTTTGAGTATAGGCGATATTTTAGAGATTTATCAAAGAGAATTAGCATTTTATCAAGATTTTGAGTTTACTTATGATGAAACTGACACGATCTATGATACTAAAATGGTTGATAAAGAGTATGCTGGGGTAGATTTTGCTGTAATTGTCTATGATTTGTTTAGAAGTATCAACGCTATACCTAGACTTACTTGGGATAATGGTTGGGTTTTAAGCTATGAATTATATACTGAGGTTAACGATTTAGTTACTTTAAACGTAGAAAATAGACAATCAAACGTAAACGACATTGACTATGCGACACAGTTGTTAGCTAAGACAAGAAATGCTGTAAGTGAAGATGATGGATATATTTATTGGCCTAGTGCTAATACATATATGACACCTAGAGCTAAAGGAACAATGTATAAGACAAGCGATCTTCAATATGAACTTGATAGCGAGATTATGGCCATCTATGAAGTTTGTGCTGAAGTTCCTTGCACTGCGGTTATTTATACAGGCGGAGAAAACACAACTTATAATAGAACGGTTCATGTTAATATTACTCAAGGATTAAAAGAAGCGGAAGTTTACGAGAGTTTATCTTTAAGCACTGATAACAATCCTGAACCTATAAACACTTATAATAAAGACGGATTATTTAGCACAGTAACACATTACAAACAAAACAGCATTAGATATACTAAAGAAACAAATATAATTGATAGTTTGTGGTTTAAAAGAGATGGAATAATATTTTCTTCAAATGTTACAGCTTTATTTAATTTAATTCAAGAATATGCTAATCAATCTTTTTATGAAGAATATCCTGATTTAATACCTTCTGGAACATTTTTTAGTTGTAGACCTAATGCTATTGATGTTGAAGACATACCTATTAGAGTTAAGTATAGACCTCGTAGAGATATAGATTTTGTAACTGAAAAAAATAGCGTTTTAGGTTTTAATAAAGCAACTATACTTAATAATCAAAAAGATAGTGTAATTGAAATAGGTAGATATTTACAAAATAGCAACGCTATAGTTAATCGTATAGGCAATCAAGTTAATCAAGTTACACAAAGTTTTGATACCTTTGCTGAAGCTTGGAAGTTAGGCGATTATTATTTAGTAGGTAATGATAGATGGATTATCACTGATATTACTTATAGTGAAGATAAGAACTTAGTTACTTGTGATGCGGAGTTTACACTTAATTTTAGTAATGTAAATCGAGAAACATCAATCACAAGACAACCATCGCCTTATTTATATACAGGCAAAGGCGTTCAAAGTAATTTTATCTATAAAGAATATCTTGAGTTTGCTAAAACTTTACCAGCATATAACGGTGATAGTATCTTAACTACTACGGCAAAAAGAATAGCAATGAATATCTTTGATTATTCAGCGACTTATGATAAGCCTTTAAGACACTTGATTTATCGTAGAATAGGAACTAATGACTATATTGATAAGCAACTCTTTACAGCAGGAAGTGGTAACGTTATTTTATTTCACGCAGCTTTCAATGATGCGAGGTTAGCTGGTAAAGCGTTTAAGAAAGTAAATGGAAGTTGGTATCAAGATCCTATTTGGTATGTGAGTGAATGGACTGAAGCATTAGCGAGTGCTGATATTACTTTAAGCAATACACACACTTTATTGACTGATACTGATGACTATAAATATTATCCGTTAGTTGATGATGATGATAATACTTATACTAGAACTGTAACATTGAGATTTGATAAAGACCCTAATGATAAACTAGCTATCACTTATGAGATTATACCGATAAGTAATAGTAATGACATTATCGTTGGTAATGGCTTTACAAGATTTAATAACTTAATTAAAGATTTAGGGAGTGCTAGTTTAGATTTATATAGTGCTGATGAACCTTACACAATGTTTGATAAAGTTAAAGGAACTTTAATTAGTGGCAACATTGATTTATATGACACATATATTGAAGTAACTGATGCTTTAAGTGATGCTATTCAGTATTGGGCGATAGTTTATAATAATGAGATAGTGTTAGCGGCTAACAATAGTGTGAGTAAGGTTTATTATAGAATGACACGTTATAGAACTTATGATGTTGTAATAGAAATTGTTAATTTAGTTGTAGATATAGAAATGACTGAAGAAGATATATTAGATTTAGAAATGATTATTCAATATAACGAAGTTGTAGATATAGTAATGGAAGAAAGCGACACATTAACTCTTGAATATATCACAGTAGATACTGAATTAGTTTATCTAGAAATGACTGAAGAAGATAGTTTAGTAATAAGTTATGAATATCAAGACAACGAATTAGTCAATATCATAATGGAAGAAAGTGATAATTTAAGTTTAGAATATATCGTTACTGAAGTTGAGTTAGTCAGCGTAGAAATGCAAGAAGAAGATAATATAGCGGTTACTTATGAATTTATGGATAACACCAAAGAACCAACAGTAACGTTCGTGAGTTGGACTGAAGGATTAGGTCCGTTAGATGAATTCTTGTTCCAGGTCAAAAACAACGATGGCAATTATGCAGAGATATTTGCTGATGAAAATAGCACACCTACATCATCAGCGGGTTGGGTAGCGCCTAACAGTTCAGTTAATGTAACGTTATTAAGTTCAAATACTAGCGTAACTTG
>CAZMMT010000081.1:0-4202 GCA_964567465.1 uncultured Candidatus Izemoplasmatales bacterium
TAATCGCTCTATAAAGTCTATCTGTAGCTACACCATATTCAGCTCTAATATAAATCAGACCTTGATTAGCTCCAATAGCGTAACCAGCAATCATCATTGCTTCTAAAACCGAATGAGGGTCACCCTCGAGGATAGATCTATCCATAAAAGCGCCTGGGTCGCCTTCATCGGCGTTACAGACAACATATTTTTCTCTACCTGGAACTTTTCTTGTAAGTTCCCATTTAAGTCCAGTGTTAAAACCGCCGCCACCGCGACCTCTTAATCCTGATTCTTTAACAATCTTAATAACTTCATCAGGAGTATATTCCTGTAAAACTTTTGCTAAAGCAAAATATCCATTGTTTACAATGTAATCTTCGATATTTTCTGGGTCTATTTCGCCGCAATTTCTTAAGGCAATCCGCATTTGTTTCTTATAAAAGTTCATCCCAGAACTTTGTTCTACTACATCTTTTTGATTAGGTTCTTTATAAAGTAATCTACTAACAACAATTCTATTAACTAAATGACTTTCAACTATTTCCGCTATATCTTCAACCTTAACTTGTACATAGGTTACATCATCAGGTTCAATCTTAATGATTGGTCCCTGTCCGCAAAATCCAAAACAACCCGTTTTAATAATTCTTATTTCTCCGTTAAGGTTTTTATTAAGCATTTCTTTTTCTAAAAGTTTAGCTAACATCTCGCTATCGCTAGATAAACAACTAGTACCGTTACAAACTAATACATTGATTTTATAATCAGTTTTTCTTGGGCAAACTTTTTTCCATTCTACTAAGTCGTTATAGTTATTTACTCTCATATTGAATACTCCTATAATGACGAATGATGTCATCTACATCTTTTGGCTTAACCTTACCATAAACCTTGTCATTTACTGTCATCACTGGCGCTAAACCGCAAGCCCCAATACAGCGTACATCCTTAACTGTGAACAATCCGTCTGAACTCATTTCATTTTTGCTCGTACCAGTTAATTCAAGTACTCTTTCTAATACCTTGTCTGCTCCTTTTACAAAACATGCTGTTCCCATGCAAACGCTGATTATATACTTACCAACAGGTTTTTCATTAAAATATGAATAAAATGTTACTACTCCGTTAACCCGTGCTCCAGATAAATCAAGTTTCCTAGCAATATACAACTGCAAATTTTGTGGCAAGTAACTAAATAAATCTTGTGCTTTATGCAACACATGAATTAAATGTTCTTGCTTGTCGCCTTCTAAAGAGTCAATGAATGCATCTAGCTGCTTTAACAACTCTTTATCAAGCGTACTTGTGTCTAATATTCTGTTTCTCATACTTCCCTCCATTTCTTATAGTCCTATGCTGTAATTATAACAAATAATTAGTTATATTTAAACAAATATTTGCATAGGAAAAACGCTTTCAATTGAAGGTTTTTATGTTTTTTACAAAGCAATGAAAAAGAACATGACTAATCCGAAGAAAACCCACATAAGTAACAAAAAAATACATTTCAACTCAAATAACAACACGACTTAAAACGCACATATGTCTAAAAACAAAAAGAAAGAACATCTTCTTAGATGTTCTTTAAGTCAATTAGTGTTTTTTAGCTCTAGGATGAGCGTTTTTATATTCTTCTTGCAATCTCTCTTTTGAAACTTTAGTGTAGATTTGTGTTGTTGATAAACTGACATGACCTAATAGTTCTTGAACTATTCTTAAGTCCACTCCATTATTAAGTAAATGAGTAGCGAATGAATGCCTAAATGAATGAGGAGATACTTTTAGATATGATGATTGTTTTAATATTTCTCTTTGGAGAATATCTCTCACGCCTCTTGTGGTTAATTGATTACCACGATGATTAATAAAGATAAAATCATTATCCACATCACTTCTGACCTTAAGAGTTGGTCTAATATTTAATAAATACTCTTTTAAAGTACTAACCGCAAAGTTATGAATCGGGACAATCCTGTCAACTGAACCCTTACCATGAATAAGAATCTCTTGTTTAACAAAATCTACTTCTTTAATTTTTAAATTCGTTAATTCTGAAACTCTGAGACCACATCCGTATAATAGCTCAAATATCATTTTATTGCGAAAACCAATAGGTTTTGTAGTATCGATGTTATTTAAGAAATCAATCATTTCATCTTCGTAAATAAATTTTGGTAATCGCTTTGAAACCTTAGGTAACACTACATTTTTAAATGGATTGTCTTTAACAACTTCATCTTCTAGAAGAAAATCAAATAAAGTTTTAACACTTGATATTTTTCTTCTTATTGATTTTGGATCATAGTTGTTATGAAGATAAGCAACATAAAATTTAGCGATTCTATTGGTTGTATATTCTAATTCACCTAAGTCTTCACTACTCAAAAAATTAATTAGAGAATTAATATCAGTGACATAGGAAATAACAGTATTTTCCGAATACTGTTTTTCGTTAATTAAATAATCTTGATACCTCTCCAAAACTTCTTGATTAGTCAATATTACCACCTGTAATAAATTCATCTAATTTATCTAAAGATCTTTTTACATATAGTTCTTTTCTTTGATTCTTTTTGTGTTTTTCTTTTAACTCTGGAAATATTCCGAAGTTAGTATTCATCGGTTGAAAATCTTCAACTGACGTATTAGCAATATAATATGCTTGTGATCCAATAGCTGTTTCAACTGGGAAACTAACAAGATCATTTCCTTTGACTAGCTTAGTCATGTTAATTCCAGCAACTAAACCAGAAGCAATTGACTCAACATAACCTTCAACACCGCTAATCTGTCCAGCAAAGAACAAATCGTTTCTTTTCTTGGTTTGATAAAAACTGTTTATTGTACTTGGAGCGTTCACAAAGGTATTCCTATGCATTATTCCATATCTAATGATATTAGCATTTTCTAATCCCGGTATCATTCTAATAAGTCTTTTTTGTTCAGAAAATGTTAAATGTGTCTGAAACCCAACAATATTATACATTGTTTTAATTAAATTATCTTGTCTTAATTGTACAACAGCAAAAGGTCTTTTTTCTCCTTCTTTTTCTAAGCCTACTGGTTTCATAGGCCCGTAGAGTAAAGTTTGATAACCTCTTTTTGCCATTTCTTCAAATGGCATACAACCCTCAAAAACTTTAAGCTCAAAGTCTTTTATTTTAGCCGTTTCTGCATTAATTAACTCATTGTACCAAATTTCATATTGTTCCTTATTCATCGGGCAATTAATATAATCAGCCTCACCCTTATCATATCTACTCTTAAAATATGCAATATCCATATTTATCGATTCAAACTCAACAATCGGAGCGATAGCATCATAAAAATATAACATGTCTTCACCGGTAAACTCTTTAATCTTTTCGCTTAAAGCAGATGTTGTTAAAGGTCCTGTCGCTATTATCGTATACCCACTTGGTATTTCAATAATTTCTTCTTCAATTATATTAATATTTGGATTAGCTTTCAATATCTCAGTGATTTCTTTTGAAAAACCTTCTCTATCTACTGCTAATGCACTACCCGCTGGTACTCGATATTTATCCGCAACTTTTATTAACAAAGAATCAAGTCTTCTAAGCTCTTCTTTCATCAAACCAGCTGCATTTTTAATATCATCAGATCTTAAAGAATTAGAACAAACCAACTCAGCGAAATAATCCATATTTTGTGCTGAGTTTTTCTTTAAAGTCTTAACTTCATAAAGATTAACTTTTATATTTCTTTTAGCTAATTGATAAGCCGCTTCAGCTCCAGCTAAACCAGCACCAATAACATTTACAACATCTTGCAAAATAACACATCCTTCTTTAAATAATTATACCATCTAATTAATAAAACAGAAACTATCGGTTTCTGTTTTATCTTCTTTTAGTTATTTCTTTACTTTGATGATAATTGGATCAACTTTAAGTTTAAGTTTCTTATTAGTTACTTTAACTTGCTTACCAGTTAGGTAATTCCGGTAATTTCCATCAGGAATATCAACTTCTAATTCTCCATTAGTTTTTGCTAAATTAAATACTCCGTGATACTCCTCTTCTTTTGAAGCGAACTTTTGATAAGCAACTCCATCGATTTCTGGGATAAATACGTTATATATTCCATCCGCAAATATTTTTCTTTTCTTTAATTTTGCAAGTTTTGTGATTAAAGAACTCAAATCTTGATTTTTATTGAAAAGCTCTTTGTCAAATAGACTAGGTTTGATATCAGAA
>CAZMMT010000082.1:0-4142 GCA_964567465.1 uncultured Candidatus Izemoplasmatales bacterium
ATGATCTTGAAAAAATCAATAAAGAGATTAAAGCAGCAAGAAAACAACTTGAAAATAAAACGGGTTTAGGAAAAGAATATCTTGGCTGGCTGGATTTACCAGAAAGAATTAGTGAAGATGAAATTAATGAAATAAACGAAGTTGCTAGAAAAATTAGAAAACAATCAAAAATTTTGGTTGTTGTAGGGATAGGAGGCTCATATTTGGGGGCTAAAGCCGCTCTTGAATATTTAAAACCATACTTTCCAAAAAGAAAAAACATTGAAGTATTGTTTGCCGGACATAATATGTCAAGCACTTACCTAAATGAATTAGTTGATTATTTGAGCAACAAAGATTTTTCAATAAATGTTATTTCTAAATCAGGAACTACAACTGAACCAGCAATTGCATTTAGAGTATTAAAAAAATTATTAGAAGATAAATATGGCGAAAATGAAGCTTCAGAAAGAATATTTGCGACTACCGATAAAAGTAAGGGTGCTTTAAGGCAATTAGCTACAGAAAATAATTATAAAACATTTGTAGTACCTGATGATATCGGCGGAAGATTTTCAGTTTTAACACCAGTAGGATTGTTACCGATAGCAGCGAGCGGGATTAATATTAAACAGATGATATTAGGAGCTAGAGCTGCTAGAAAAGCTTATGATAAGTATAATATTTTCAAAAATGATGTGCATATGTATGTTGCTTTAAGAAATCTATTGTACAGAAAAAATTACAAAGTTGAAATGTTAGTTAATTATGAAACTAAATTAAATTTCTTTTCCGAATGGTGGAAACAATTATTTGGTGAGTCAGAAGGAAAAGATCATAAAGGATTGTTTGTAGCAAGCGCATCTTTCTCAACAGATTTACATTCATTGGGTCAGTATATCCAAGATGGTAAAAGATTGATGTTTGAAACGGTTATAAATATTGAAAATCCAGAAAAAGATATATTTATTGAAGAAAACGATGATGATTTAGATGGCTTAAATTACCTAAAACATAAAGGTTTAGACTTCGTAAACAAGAAAGCTTTACAAGGAACTCTTTTAGCACACAAAGACGGAGGCGTACCGAACATTATAATAAATGTTTCTAAAATATCACCTTTCACCTTTGGTTATCTTGTTTACTTTTTCGAATTAGCTGTTGGTATTAGTGGTTATTTATTAGGAGTAAATCCCTTTAATCAACCTGGTGTAGAAGCTTATAAAAAGAATATGTTTGCCTTGCTAGGCAAACCTGGTTTTGAAAAGTTAAAATCGGATTTAGAAAAAAAATTATAAAAAAAATTAGCCACTATTTTGTGGCTAATCTATTTTTAAAATCTTTTTTATCAAAAGCTATAAATTCTCGTTTTTGAGCAACTTTAATTTCTACTTGATTTATATTGCCCATGACTTCTCCATCGGCTTGGAAATAAGTTTCTAAAGGGTGAGTGATTTTAATATTTTTTCCTTTTAGGAAAGCAACGCGTCTTTTTAGCAATCGATGCCAACCTGGATAGATTGTTACAAGAACCAACTGCAATAATAATTTTGATAAGTTGTGAGCGATGCAAATTATATACTCATCATCACGAGGATCTGCGTTTGGAGTTACCTTCATTCCACCGCCAAAATATTTACCGTTTTGAATGGCTGATACAAAAACTTTTTTATAATTATAGATTTTTCCATCAACTGTTAATTCAATTTCCACTGGTTTATAATTTATTATGGAGCGGAATACATTAAGGAAATAAGAGAGTTTGCCCTTTTTTTTGTCATTGTTTACATAATGACAAACTAAACCGTCAAAACCCAATCCGCAACCATTTATGAATTTTGTGCTACCGATATTGGTTACGGCTTCACCAATTGTTATGTCTGCCTTCTTATATTTTTTTAAACTTCTTAAAAAATCATTACCTGATCCACTTTTGCCAAGATAAATTGTCTGAGATATCTTCGTAATGTCTACGCTGTTAATAAGATGATTTATTGAACCATCTCCGCCTAAATATAAAATATCAGTTATTTCAGGGTTTTTGTCTAAAAAAACTTCTAAATTTTTTATTTTTAGTGTTGATCGAAGTTTAAAACTTAAATTGTTTTTTTTGAAAAATTTCACATATTTCAAAGTAGTTTTTTTAGATTTTTTATTACTAGATAAGGGATTGTGGACAATTAAAAACATAGAGCACTCCTCATATTTATCTAAATCTTTATTTTTTATTATAACATAATAAAGTTTTATTGTAATACCTATAATTTAAGATTAAACTAAAAAATGGATATACATAATGAAATTAATTGGTTTTTAGAGATTTTGTGATATAATTTTACTATAATAAATATTAGAAAAGAGTGTGTAGTTTTGGAAATAAATGTTAAATTGAAAACTATGGCAGATACTGAAAAGTTAGCTGCAATTATATCTGATAATGTGTTTGGTGGAATGATTATTGGGCTTACTGGTGATTTGGGAGCTGGTAAGACAACTTTTACTAAATATTTGTCTAAATATTTGGGGATTAAGGATAATTTAAATTCGCCAACATTTACCATTTTAAAAATATATCAAGGTAAATACCCTCTATATCATATGGATGTCTATCGATTAGAAGATGCTGGTTATGATTATGAATTAGATGAATTTATCTACGGTGATGGAATCAGCGTTATTGAATGGTACAATTATATTGAAGAGATGTTGCCTAAAAATATTTTAACAATTAATATTAATGTGAACGATGATGATTCAAGAGATTTGTTGATAAAAGGAGATGAAGAGTATGAAAAAATCATTAAAGCAATTAGTGATAGATACAGCTACTAAAAATATCTTTTTATCTTTAGTTATTGACGGCGTTGAAAAGCAATTTGTTTATGAAGAAGGAATAAATAATCATTCTGTAACAATTATGCCTTATCTAGAGCAAGTTTTAAAAGAAGAAAATTTGACCTTGAAGGAACTGGATGAAATTATCATTGGCATTGGTCCTGGAAGTTATACTGGAGTAAGGATTGGGGTAACTGTAGCTAAGATGATTAGCTATTTGAATAATATAAATATTTATACTATATCATCATTAGCTTTGATGGCTTCTTATTCAAACAAGCCTTTTGTTTTAGCGCTTATTGATGCTAGAAGAGGAAATGCTTTCATGGGATTATACAAGAATGTTTCTGGAAAACTCAAAATTATCGAAGATGATTCTTTAGCAAATATTGAAAATTATAAGTCGCAAATTAAAGTTGATTTTGAGATTGTTGAAAGCGGAAAACCTGATGTTAGTAAAGTGTTAAAATCTGACTTGCTAACAAAAATAGATGAAATTCATAGTTTAACCCCTAATTATCTTAGAGATACTGAGGCGGAGAGAAACTTAAAAAAATGAAATTGAAAATTAGAGAATTACAAGAAAATGAAATTGATTTAATTGTTGATTGTGAAAACGAATATTTTCATAATTTTACAACTAAATCAAAAATTATAGAGGATCTAACAAATCCTTTATCATATTATTATGTATTAGTATCTGATAGGTTCTTGGGATATATAATATTATGGATTGATGAAGATAAAGCTCAAATCAGTTCTTTTGTGGTCAAGAAAGAATATAGAAATAAAGGATATGGTTTTAAGTTTATAAACTTTATTTTCGAGAAGCTTAAATCTTTAGGAATTAGAGAGGTTACTTTAGAAGTTAGACCTTCTAATAAAGAAGCTTTAAGCCTATATCAAAAAGTAGGTTTTGAACAAGTTGCAATAAGAAGAACCTATTATAATAATGGCGAAGATGCATTTTTAATGTATAAAAGATTGGGAAGTGATTAATATATGTATGTTTTAGGAGTAGAAACAAGTTGTGATGAAACAAGTGTTAGCGTAGTTAAAGATGGATCAGAAGTGCTTTCAAATGTTGTTTTGTCACAAATTGATATTCATAGAGAATTTGGTGGTGTTGTTCCAGAGATTGCTTCAAGGGAACATGTTAAAGGCATTACTTATGTTTTTGATAAAGCCATAAATGACGCTAAAATAAAATATGAAGATTTAGATTTAATAGCCGTGACTAAAGGTCCAGGTTTAATTGGTTCATTATTAATAGGCGTCAATGCTGCTAAAGTAATAAGTTTGAACTATAATATTCCTATTATCGGTGT
>CAZMMT010000083.1:0-4107 GCA_964567465.1 uncultured Candidatus Izemoplasmatales bacterium
TTTTGCCATTTATTCCACCTCCCCTTCAAGTTCTGCTTCAAGTCTTTGGTGGATAACCATTTTACGGTAAAGTTCACAAGTTTTGAGCAACTCTTCATGAGTCCCTTTAGCCATAACTTCACCATTCTCAATAAAGACGATTTGATCAGAAGATTTAATCGTTGAAATTCTATGAGCAATAATAATTGTGGTTTTACCTTTTCTAAGTTCTCTTAAATTTGAGATAACTTGTTCTTCAGTTTTAGTATCAACAGCTGAGAAGGAATCATCCATAATTAATATTTCTGGATTCTTAAGCAAAGCTCTTGCGATTGATATTCTTTGTTTTTGACCACCGGAAAGCGTTACTCCTCTTTCCCCTACCATCGTGTCATATTGATTCGGAAAGTCAACGATATTATCATGAATATCAGAGTATATCGCCATTTGCTTAATCAATTCTTCATCAGCGACATCAGTTGAGAATGAGATGTTATTTCTAATAACGTCAGAAAAGATGAAATTCTCTTGCGGAACATAACCAATAGCATCTCTGATTGTTTTTATTGGCAGCTTCATAATATCGGTATCATCAATTAAAAGTTCGCAAGTCTTTAAATTATAAAGTCTTAACAACAAGTCAACTAATGTTGTTTTACCAGATCCTGTTCTACCGATGATTCCCACTGTTTGACCTTTTTCAATCACGAAATTGATATTTTTCAGTACATCTTTATCAGTCTTTGGATATCTAAATGTTAAGTTATTAAAGGTGATTTTCCCTTCAATCTTTTCAACATTAACTACTTCTCTATCATCATGTATCTCAATATCCGCATCTAAAAACGCTGAAACTCTATCAAGCGATGCTTTAGCTTGAGCGCGCATATTAATCAATCTACCAATAGCCATCATAGGCCAAATTAATGTTCCAAAATAAGCAATATATCTTGTTAAGTCACCAATTGAAAATACGTCGGTAGTACTAATGGTTTTATAGACTAAATAAGCACCTACTCCAAGCATTGTCACTCTAATGATGTTAATAAACATTTCAACAGCAATATGTAGAAATGTCGATGCTTTAATATAAGAAACATTCTTTTCTTGATTTCTCTTATTAATCTTCGCAAAAGCTCGCATTTCTCTTACTTCATTTACGAAAGCTTTTATAACAGAAATTCCGTAAAAGTTTTCTTGAGTAAAATCACTTAAGTCTTCAAAAGCCTGTTGGCGAGCTTTAAACTTCTTTCCGGTAATCTTAGATATATATGTTGCCATTACAGCAATCAAAGCTAAAGGAATTGCTGCGAAGTAAGTAATTGTTCTATCTAACATAAACATTCTATAAAAAGCCAAGCCGCCTAAAATAATGATATCAAATAACATTAAAAGCCCTGGACCAAAAGCCATTCTGATTGCATTCAAGTCATTGATAAACAATGCCATTAATCCACCGGATTTTTTTTCCGAATAATATGTTTGACTTAGTTTCTCCGCATGAGCGAACATTTTATTTCGCAAATCGAAGTCAATACGCCAAGATGTACCAAAGATAAAAATACGCCATAAAAATCTACCAGCCACAATAATTATGCCGTAGATTACGATATCTTTGATAAATACAACAACATCTTCCTTAGCTAGAGTTTTTAGCTCCAAGCCATCAATGATTGTTCCGATGATATTGGGGATTTCTAATTGAACGTAATCCACCACAATCAAAGCGGCTAAACCAATGAGGAATAATATGCCATATTTTAAATAATATTTATTTATATGTTTGCCAAATAACATTATGTCTCCTCCAAAATCATTCAAAAAATAAACTTCTTATCAAAGGATAAGAAATTTACTTCAAAATATACAAAACCCCAATTGTTCCTTTTCCGCAGTGACTTGATATTACACATCCTGCAGTTGTTTCATAGAGATTTTTTATATTGATTTCATCATTTATTCTCAGTTTTATATATTCACTAGATTTATCAGCTAAGGAATGTGTTATCATCATGAACTCATCATCTATTCCATTCTTTTCTTGAAAGACTTCATTTAGCATCAAATCAATCCCGTTTTTGATTGTTCCTCTTCCTTTTTTACCAACGGCCATTACACCGTCTCTAACCTTAATAATCGGTTTTATTCTTAACATCCCACCAAATAATGCAGATAAAGCATTAAGTCTTCCACCTTTATATAAATATTCCAAAGTATCAATAACGAATTGTGATCTTACTTTTGGAACGATTTTTTCAACTTCTGCTTTGATTTCTTTTGCTGACAAGCCTTGTTCAACCATTCTAGCAGCTTTTAAAACTAAAAGTCCGGTTCCTGAAGAGAGGTTCAATGAATCTACTAAATAGATGTCTTCGCTTTCTAAAGTCTGTTTAGCCACATTAGCACTTGTAAATGTAGCGGAAAATTTAGAGCCAATACCCATATAAATCACTTCGTATCCTAAATCAAGATACTTTTGAAAAACTTCCACAAAAGCTCCTGGTGAAGGTGCTGCAGTTTTTGGTAGAACTTTCTTTGATGAAACTAAGTCGTACATTTCTTGAACGTTTAAATTAACTCCATCTAAATATGACTCTTCATTGAAATTGACATACAAAGGGACAATTTCAATATCGTTCTTAAGAATAAGTTCTTTTGATAAATCGCAGGTACTATCAGAAATAATTTTTACTTTTTTCATCTTTTCCACCTCTTAAAAATTATAACCAAAATTAGTTGATTTGTAAACAAATTTTAAAATTAAAATCACTGTTTAAAACTCATTCTAAAATGATATAATAGTTAATATGAGGTGGGAAGATGTATAAAGTAGAAAGAAAAGATGTTATAGAAAACGTAAAAAGAATGATGTTATACTCTGTACAGACCTTGCATAAGGAAGTTATCGATGCCTTTGAAAAAGCTAGTGGTGAAGAGAATAATCCTCTAGCTAAAAGCATTCTCGATAAAATTTTAGAAAATCACGAAATCGCTAATTCTAAAGATATTCCTTTATGCCAAGACACTGGTATAGTAGTCTGTTTTTTAGAAATTGGTCGCGATTTAGTCTTTGATTATGACTTAGAAGAAGCCATCAATGTAGGTGTATCTCAAGCCTATATCGACGGCTATTTAAGAAAATCAATTGTTAGACATCCATTGAATAGAATCAACACTATGGATAATACTCCTGCAGTAATTCATCATCAGTTTATTCCTGGTAATAAGTTAATTATTCATATCGCTCCTAAGGGCGGCGGCAGTGAAAATATGTCAACACTGAGAATGCTTTCTCCTTCAGAAGGAAGAGAAGGTGTAATCAACTTCGTTTTAGAAACCATTAAAAATGCTGGCGGTAGAGCATGCCCTCCGTTAATTGTTGGGGTAGGTATCGGTGGTAATTTTGAGAAGTGTGCTTGGTTAGCTAAAAAAGCTATTCTTCGTCCGCTTGATGATGTTACAGAAAACGAAATAGATCGCAACTTAGAAATTGAACTGATGGACAAAATCAATAAACTTGATGTTGGCCCAATGGGTCTAGGTGGTAATACGACTTGTATTGGCGTTAAAGTAAACTCCTATCCATGCCATATTGCATCACTACCAGTTGCGGTTAACTTACAATGCCATAGCGCAAGAAAAGATGAGGTGATTCTCGTTGGAAAAGAAATTAACAACACCAATAACCGATGATCAAATTAAAGATTTAAAAATCGGTGATGAAGTATTAATAACTGGTTATATCTTCACAGCTAGAGATGCTGCTCATAAACTTATGGTTGAAGCAATTCAAAATAACGAACAACTTCCTTTTGACATAAAGGATCAAATCATATATTATGTTGGCCCAACACCTGCAAAACCTAATCAAATAATCGGTTCTTGTGGACCAACATCAGCTTACAGGATGGATAAATATAGTCCATACTTAATGGAAAAAGGTTTAAGGGTAATGATTGGTAAAGGCGATCGTTCGATTGAATTTAATGATGTCGTTAAAAAATACAAAGGAATCTACCTATTAGCTATTGGCGGCATTGGCGCAAAACTATCACAATGTGTAGTTGAAAATGAACTAATCGCATATCCAGAATTACAATCAGAAGCAATCAGAAGACTAAAAGTTGT
>CAZMMT010000084.1:0-4100 GCA_964567465.1 uncultured Candidatus Izemoplasmatales bacterium
AACATAAGGAGAAAACTCAATTCCCTCAATGTCTTGGGTTAAATCTAAAAAGTCATCGTATTGAATATATTTATCTTCAAAAACTAAACTCATCATATCTTTTGGTGTTGTCACAAATTCTTTTTCATTAACGAATGTTGCACTGCCAAAAGAAGCTAATTGAAACACCAAAATAGCGGATATAACAAAATATCCCAATAAGAATAGTTTAGACACAAATTTCTTTCTTGAAAAAACTCTCTGGAATCCGTTTTTAATGGTTGATGACCATCTTATAAAGGATTTCTTTTTTGCTTGATGAGGTATTTCTTTAAATTGGGTTAAATCAAAATCATATTCCGAAACGTCAGATACTTCTCTTTTTCGGTAATGGTCATCGATTAACTTAATTTCTGAACTATCATCAATATATTTAATCTTTTTCTTAGAATTGACTTTAACGTAAAGATTTCCCCTGTGTTCGATAAGTTTTACATTTAAACTTTCATCTTTTTCCCCATCATAGTAATGATCAATTCCACTACTGGTTAAAGTTTCATCGAAGTTTAAATCCTTAAGATAAATGTTTCTCTCATCTACATGGTCAAAACCGGCTCCGCCAACATTATTATAGTCGTTAATTACTTTACCATCTGAAAGTTCAATGATTCTGTCAGCGTAAAAATCTACCAAACCTCTTTCATGGGTAACTAAAATTACCAATCTTGTTTCTGATATTTTTTTGATGATACTCATGATTTCAAAAGTATTATTTGCATCTAGATTACCAGTAGGCTCATCGGCTAAAACTACATCTGGATCTTTAGCTAAAGCTCTCGCTATAGCAACACGTTGTTGTTGACCACCAGATAAAGCTTTAACATTACGTTTACGGTAATTGTACATTCCAACACTTTCAAGAACGTAGTTAATTCTTTCTTCAACTTCTTTTTTGTTATATAAACCCGCCATGTTTAAAGCAAGTTCAATGTTTTCATAAACTGTTTTAGATAGAACTAAATTATAATTTTGGAAAATATATCCGACCTTTTCATTTCGAATCATATCCCATTTCATTGGATTATATCGCTTAATTGCTATGTCATTAAAGATTATTTCGCCATCATGAAAACTGTCCAAACCACCAATAACATTCAAAAGAGTTGTTTTCCCACATCCAGAAGGGCCAGTTAAAGCAACTAAACCTGTTTCTGGAAAATCTAGTGAAGTATTATTAATAACATGGATTTCGTTTGATTTACCTTTGTTATAATATTTATTTAAATTCTTTAAACTAATCATATAACTACTCCAAATCTGACTTAAGTGTTTTAGAAACACTGCTAGAGAAAATCTTATTGCAATATTTTCTAGAAACAAATAAAGCCATTAGTATCAATAACAAGAAATAAACAAAGTATCTTGGAATATCAAAAACTTTAAAAGCGTTAAAAGGTTCTGGTATATCATATGGTAAAGCCAAAGATATACCTAAGAATATCAAGAAAGAGATTATAACTACATAGAAGTTTTCAAAATAGATAAACTTCTTGATTACACTTTGATTAGCTCCAATTGTTCTAAATATTGCGTAATCATGGAGTTTGGTGTTAATAATCATCTTAAAAATGATATAAGTTATCAAAGTAGAACCAACCATAGTTATTATTAAAACAGTAAGCATTCCAACATTTGCTAATAAAAGTAACAAGCCCATATATTGTTCAATTGGTGCCGCATCATAAGGATAGATGACTTTATATTTTAATCCAAATGTATCGGTAATCCTAGCTATTTGTTTAGCTAAACCATCAACATTTATTTCTGTATTTGTTAATAGACTTACTTGGTATATTTCATCGTAGTACATCGAATCATAAGTGTTTTGATTAATATAAATATAACTATTGCTAAGTCCTTCATCGACTATAAGTGTTGCTTCATGGTCTTCTTTAACGTAATATGTTTCAAATGAAAAATCAGCGTCGTATTCGCAAATTCCAGAACAAAACATATTATAGTATCCTGAGCCTATTCTAAATTCATAGTCGTCCATTGTAGGATCAACTCTCAAGTTACTTTTATTTAAATTAAAGATCATACCTGCTTCTGGATATCGCAAAGTAGCTGTAACATAATTTGAAAACATCATTTCAGCAAGAGAACCCCATACCTCATCGCTAACATAGATAAAGTTAAAATTTCTCATCTTATTACCAGGGACTATATCATTAGAAACTACAGCTGAAATTTCATACTCATTTTGCGATGATAAATTACTATAACCAGATCTTAAATTAGTATCTACAATCTCTGAAGCCATATCAAAATAGTAATCTTGTACTGCCAAGATTACTTCATCATCTCTGTTCGGCCATGAACCGTTAGGCAATGACATATTTTCATCTAAAACTGATAAAGGCAGTACTATCATGCTGATATAATCAATCAAATCATCTTCAGTTGAAGTAAATACCATCCAACCATCTAAGACATAATCCTCGGTTATCACTGAATCTACTTGTGAAAAACTTGTAAGTTGCTCAATATCCGCTTGTGTTAAAGGTTTATTATCTAGTCTTTTTACCACTAATCTATTAGGTAAATTATAAGTAAAATGAGAGTTGAATGGAAATGCTCCTTCTTGAGAAACGATTGTGTAACCACCATATGCTAACCCTACAAAAATCGAGAAAAATGTAAAGACCAAAACCATCAGAATCGTCTTTTTAGGAACAGCAAACAAGTTTCTTAAAGACAATTTTAAATTAGACAAAAAATTGATTTTAAATTCTTTGTCTTCTAATTTTGGTAAATCTTTCTTTTCAACTTTTTTTAGTTCTTTATCTTCAACGATTTCTCCATCATAAATTCTAATTTTTCTAGTCGCATAATCTTCAACTTGAGAAAAGTCATGAGTGACCATTACTACTAATTTATCTTTGGAAATATCAGCTAATAACTGAATAATCTGTTTAGCAGATGCTGAATCTAAATTTCCTGTCGGTTCATCAGCCGCAATTATTGGACAGTCTTTAGCTAATGCTCTAGCGATAACAACTCTTTGTTTCTGTCCGCCAGAAAGCTTCGTTGATTTATGATGAGCGTGTTTTTCAAGTCCTACTTTTTTGATGATTTCCATAGCGCGCTTCTTAATCTTATCTTTTGGATATCCCGATAATAAAAGTGGCGCTTCAACATTTTGTAAAACCGTATAAGAGTCTATAAGGTTATAATCTTGGAAAACAAAAGCAACATATTTCTTACGATAATTCTCCATGTCACTAACAGAGAAATAAGATGTCTCTTCACCGTTAATATACATCTCTCCATCTTCGTAAGTATCAATACCGCTAATCACGTTTAAAAGTGTGGTTTTACCTGAACCAGATTCACCAACTATAGCTACGAATTCATTAACGTTAAGTTCCAAGTTAACTTTTCTTAACCCAAGAGCTATAACGTCATTAGAATTATAAAATTTTGAAACATTTGATAACTTAATCATTCTCTTTAATCCTCCTGCTTCATGTCTAATAATTATATCATTAAATTTATTTTGTTTACAGTTTTTATGACTAAAGTTTTTACTTATAAGTAAAAATAATCAATATAAAACAAAAAAAGTTTTGAAATTCATTTGAGAACTCAAAACTTTTTAAATTTATATTTATAATTTAGCTTTCGTATACTTCAGTTTGGTTTTTCCCTTTTTCTTTAGCTTGATATAAAGCTTGATCGGCAAAATCCATAAGAAGTGCATAAGTTGTTTTTCTTTGCGGAACTTTAGAAATAATACCTACACTTACCGTAAGATAAGGAGCAACATCTGACATTTCATGCTTAATCTTTCTTGACTTCAAAGTCTTTGAGACATATTTAGCAATTTCTTTAGCCTCTTGTATTGAACAGTCATAAATAATAACTACGAACTCATCGCCACCAAATCTAGCAACCAATCCTTCTTTTCCTTCAATTGACTTTTCTAAAATTCTCGCTAGTTTCTTTAGTGCTTCATCACCAACTAAGTGACCGTAGAAATCGTTGTACTCTTTGAAATTATCGATGTCAATAATCATCATTGTTATTTCTCGTTTATCCTTAAATGCTTTTGCACAAAT
>CAZMMT010000085.1:0-4054 GCA_964567465.1 uncultured Candidatus Izemoplasmatales bacterium
CATGATTCCTGTTAATATCGATATTCCACCGAACAAACCAATGGATCTTTTCATTACAACTTCTTTATTTTCCATATCTTAAGTTTTATACTCTAAAATGAAGGTGTTTTTTTAAGTTAGAGTATATTCCTCCTTAATTAAATAATCTAAAATTATTATAGCACACTCTATAATTGATGTCTTTTAGCATACATTTTTATTGAAAAGGCTAACTTTACATTAAGAAAATTCTAGAAAAAAGTAGATAGGATATCTTCAGATAAAACAATTATTTTGCTTATATTTTCTTTATTTTTTTTATCAGATGAATTGACTTGATAATAGTAATTATATATAATATGAGTATACTCATATTAGGAGGTTAAGATGGCAAGAATAACAGAAGTAATGAAAAATGAAACCCATGATTGTATCATCAATAGCGCTAGAGAATTGTTTATGAGTTTAGGTTATGACAAAACAACCACTAAAGCAATAGCTAAGAAATGTGGAATAGCAGAAGGAACTCTTTTTAATTATTTTGCTAATAAAGACGAAATTTTAGTAGCTGTATTTGAAAAAATAGTTTTTAAGAATGAAGAAACATTAAATAAGGATTTACCTTCAGTTGAAGAAATCTTAATCAGTAGTAGTTTAAGACCTATTAAAAAGATTAATATCGTACCTAAATCGATATTAATTGATATTTTTGTCATTGTGATTAAAATGGCTAAAAAGAAGAAAAAGATTTATCAAAAATTCGCAGAAATTGATTTTGCTTATATGAAAGATCTAGAGAATCTACTAAGTATTTATTTAGATTTGGATGGATATCCAATAAGTGAAAAAGACTTATCAGAAATTATCTATGGTATTGTCGCCGCTGATTTTGTACTTTATCTATATAACACAGAAAGCACTTATCAAGAATTTGAAGAATCAGCCGCAAGGAAACTATCGTTTATTTTGAAACCATATATTAAGGGGGAAGATTATGTTAATTAAAATGAAAAATGTTTCAAAGATTTATCAAAATGGTGATTTTGAAACAAAAGCTTTAAATCAAGTAGATTTAACGATTAATCGTGGAGAATTTATCGTTGTTTTAGGTCCGTCTGGGTCTGGTAAATCAACTTTTTTAAATGTTTTGAGCGGTTTAGACATACCAACTGAGGGAGAAATATTTATTGATGAATTAGAAATCAGTAAACTTAATCAGAAAGAACTGACCAAGTTTAGAAGAGAGAACCTTGGTTTTATCTTCCAACAATATAATCTTTTATCTACTCTAACAGCTAGAGAAAATATTGAATTAGGATATCAAATTGCAAAAGAACCTTTTGATATTGATGAGATGCTTAAAAGCGTAGAAATCTTTGATCAAAAATCAAAGTTTCCTAGCCAAATGTCTGGTGGTCAACAACAAAGGGTTTCAATCGCAAGAGCCTTAGTAAAAAAGCCTAAAATTTTATTCTGCGATGAACCTACGGGAGCTCTTGATGAAAAGACTGGTAAAGGAATTCTTGAATTACTTAGTCAATTAAATAAGAAATATCAAACAACAATCGTCTTAATCACTCATAATCCAGCGATTTCGCTAATGGCTGATCGAGTGATTAAGATGAATTCAGGTCGGGTTGTGGATATTCAAGCAAATCAAGAAAAAGCCGAAGCCGCAGATATTTCTTGGAGCTAATTATGTTATTTAAGAATGTGATTAGAGATTTTAGTAAGCGATTAATCCAAGTTATTTTATTAGCTGTTATTGTAATTTTAAGTTCTTTTATATATGTGGTAATGACATATTCTGTCAGCGCTATGAAGGGACCTACTGAAGAGTATTTTGAAGATTATCGACAAGAAGATTTTAATGTTATCATCAATAATCAAGTTTTAGGAAATGAGTTTGATTTATTGTCTATAGAAAATACAGAAGATGTTAACACATTGTCAGATTTATACCACATAGATTCTAACGAGTTTTCCGTAGTTATTGATAACCGGATAAACCGGTTTGAAAGTGAATATGACAAAGTAGAGATAGAAGCCAGACTTCAAAAGGACATCATCTTTGATGTTGATGATAGCCAACATACATTTAGATTTTTAAAAGATGCGGAAAATATTAATTTATCTTATATCGCTGAAGGAACAAAACCAATTTCAGTTAATGAGATTGCTTTGACGAAATACTACGCTGAAGCTCATGATATCGCTATAGGTGATTCAATCACTCTAGAAAATAAGACCTACCTAGTAACAGGATTTGTGTTTTTCCCAGATTATTCTTTGATTATCTTTGGTAATGAATTTATCATTAATAATAAAACTAGAACTTTAGCTCTTTTATCTGATGAAGGGTTTTATGAACTTGATTCTAAGTTAGAAGTAGTTTTTGCTGGGATTTTCACTGAAGAAGTAAATAGATCGCAATATATCAAAGATATTAGTTTAGATTATGTTCTCGGTGTTAACTTAACCGAAAACACCATGAGAAGTGGAGCTATTTATGAAGAATTAGCCGGTGGTGAAGCGATGGGAGTTCTAATAGCTTTAATTATTGCGGTAATGGCTGTTTTTGTTGTTGCGTTAATGATAAGTCGAATCTTAAATGATCATAAAGGAGCGATAGGAATATTAAAAGCATTAGGTTATAAGAATTATGAAGTAACTCTACCTTATCTTTTATTTATTCTTTTACTTGCTTTACCAGGATTACTGATTGGGTATTTCTTTGGTTATCTATTAGCAGAACCTTTAAAAAATATTTATGTTGGCATTTATATCTTGCCTAATGCGTCGATCACGCAAGATATAAATGTATTTATTATTAGTATTGTCTTACCAATGATTATTCTTTTAGGGCTTGGCTATTTAGTAATTTCAAAGTTACTAAAAAAACCACCGGTAGACTTGATGAATCCTAAGGTTATTAAGGATAAACCTAGTAAATTTAAACTAGAAATTCCTTTTCTTAAAAAGGCCAAACTTTTAACTAGATTAAAACATGCTTATATTATTAGGAATTTAATGAGGTTTTCTTTGTTTTTAGTTGGTGTTTTTACAGCGGTATTCTTAATTCTTATATCATTATCAATGGTTGATATCTTTGATAAAACTGTCAATTATCATTACAATCAAATTGATACGAACTACGTCGGTTATTGTGATCCTTACCTAGGGTGTGGGGAAGAAAATGTATCACATGACTCAGTTATTGAATTACCAAATGTGATGGTGGAAGACAATAATGTTCTTGTTGTCGGATTAGATTCGGACAATTTATATTATTCTTTATTTGAAAAAGGTAAGGATATTACGAATAAATTAGATGAAGAAGGTGTCATAATAACTAAAGGTATGGCTCTAACAACTGGTTTAGAAGTTGGGGATAGTGTTACTATGTCTTATGGTAGTTATGAGTTAGATGTGGATATCTTAGCGATTCAAGATGAGTATGTAACAGACAAGTTATATATTAACCGAGAAGCTTTGTCGTTATTTTTAACCGGGGGATTAAATGTAGATTACTATAACGCTGTTTATGCTGAAACAGAGCTATCTGGAGATTATCAATATGTTTTAAATATTGATAATTTAATCGAACAAAGTAAAGATATGGCTAATTTGGGTAATGTCATGAGTTATGTTTTAATTGTTAGTTCTGTGTTTATCGGTGTTGTTGTAATGCTATTAATCTCTAGTCTATCTTTAGAAGCCTACTTTTATGATATAAGTTTATTTAAAGTAATTGGTTATACCGATAAAGAGATTCAAACTGTCTTTATAAATAGTTACCGGTTATATACAGCTTTACTTTTCCTTTTAACAATTCCTTTCACTTTAGGAAGTTTCTATCTTATTACTTGGTATTTATCAAGTCAATTTGGCATGGTATTTCCGATGTCTTTAGATTGGTTTGATTATCTTATTGGATTTATTTTAACTATGAGTATTTTCTATATATCTGTACCAATTGCTAAACATAAATTAAATAAACATTCACTTCAACAAGCTTTAATGATTTATGAAGTATAAAAAAGTTAGGAAAGATTTTGTTTTAATTAAACATATA
>CAZMMT010000086.1:0-4012 GCA_964567465.1 uncultured Candidatus Izemoplasmatales bacterium
AATTCTACGAACTGTCATTGGAATACAAAAAATTAAATAACACCATCGATATTTCGCAAAGAATGAATGATGTTAAAAATCTGGAAACATTTACTATGGCTCCAGATTTTTGGAGTGATACTCAAAAAGCACAAGCAATTATTCAAGAAATGAATGACGCTAATAACCTAATTTCAAGTTATAACCGAATCAAAGATATCTATGAAACCATTGAACTTACAATTACTTTAGCTGAAGAAGGCGAAACAATCGATGAAGTAGATACAAAAAAATTAATCAAAGAATTCAACTTGCTTAATGAAGAACTAACTCTAAAAATACTTCTAAATGAAGAGTATGATAAATTCAATGCCATCATCGAATTTCATCCTGGGGCTGGTGGAACCGAGTCCCAAGATTGGGCTCAGATGCTTTTTAGAATGTATTTGCGTTATGCCGATAGAAAAGACTTTAAAGTTAAAATCCTTGATTACATTGATGGCGATGAAGCAGGACTAAAATCAGCGACGATTCTTATTACTGGTTCTTATGCTTACGGTTATTTAAAAGCGGAGTCAGGAGTTCATCGTTTGGTAAGAATCTCACCATTTGATTCTTCCAGTAGACGTCACACCTCATTTGCATCAGTCACAGTAACACCGGAACTAGATGATTCAATCGATATCGAAATTGCTGAAGAAGACCTTCGAATTGATACCTTCCGCTCTAGCGGTAAAGGCGGTCAGGGGGTTAACACCACCGACTCGGCTGTAAGAATAACTCATATACCAACTAACATCGTTGTTTCTTGCCAAAATGAACGCTCACAGATTCAAAATCGTGAGATAGCCTTAAAAGTCTTAAAAGGTAAGCTATACAATTTAGAACTCGAAAAAAATAAAAACTATTTAGAATCTTTTAATGAATACAAAGCAAATGCTTTTGGTTCTCAAATTCGCTCCTACGTCTTTCATCCGTACACAATGGTAAAGGATCACAGAACCAATTTTGAAACTGGTAATGGAGATAAAGTACTAGACGGCGATTTAGATCCATTCATTCTAGCCTATCTAGTAATGAGCAAGAAAAATGATTAAAGTTCAAGAACTTAGGAAAAAAGGCAAAAATTATTTAGTTACAATTAGTAAAGATTCTAAAGAAGTAGAATACCTTGTTAGTGAAGATATAATCATTGAGTACAGACTTTTATCGGGAAAAGAACTTTTAGAAGAACAGTATAAAAAACTTCTAAACGCTATTAATAAAGACGCAATCTATCAAAAACTTTTAAAATACGCTCTATTTAAACCGAGAACAAAAAAAGAAATATTTATGTATCTCGATAAATTAAAAGTTGATGAAATGGGTTATTTTCTAACGAAACTGGAAAAACTTAGATTATTGAATGATGATTTATATGCAGAAAACTATGTTTCAGAGTCAATAAATTATAAAAAGATTGGTCCAAGAAAAATCCGTGAGGATTTAAAATCAAAAGGTCTTACAGACGATTTGATTTTAAAATACCTTAATCATTATCCTCAAGATTTAATATTTAAAAATATTGAATATTGGTTTGATAAAAAACTAAGAACGATAAAAAACAAACCATATCTAGTCGTAAAAAAGAATCTTCTAACAGCAATATTGAATAAAGGTTTTGAATATGAAGAAGTAATAAGCTTTTTAGATACAAAAGACAAGATTCTTCATGATGAAGCAAATGAAGAAGAAGCTTTGAAAAAAGAAATTTTAAAACTGAAAGAACAATATCAAAAAAAGGATTTAAAAACATCCTTAAATCAATATCTTATTCAAAAATTATTGGCTAAAGGTTATCAGTATAACAATATCAAAAAATACCTATAAGAGGGAGTTAAAAAAAGTATGAACGAACTGGATCTATTTTTATTTAATGAAGGCAGATTAAAAGAAGCGTACAAATTATTTGGCTCACATTTAGTTAAAGACGAGTTAGGGAATGTTACAGGTGTCGATTTTAGAGTCTATGCACCACATGCAAAAGTTGTTTCTGTGGTTGGTGAATTCAATAATTGGGACTCAAGAACTCATGTGATGAATAAAGAAGATGACTTCGGCATCTATCATTTATATATTGAAGGAATTGGCGAATGGACCAAATATAAATACTGCATTGTTACTTCTTATGGCGCAACAATCTTTAAAGCAGATCCTTATGCTTACTTCTCAGACAATCGTCCGGAAACTGCTTCTAAGGTCTATGATATTGATGGTTATGAGTGGCATGATGATTCATACATAAACAACCGCAAAAACCTTAATCACTTTGAAGAGAAATTAGCTGTATATGAACTTCACATAGGAAGTTGGATGACAAAACCTGATGGATCTTTTCATAAATATAATGAATTAGTTGACCTATTAATACCTTATATTAAAAAACATGGCTTTTCTCATATCGAAATTATGCCAGTGGTAGAACATCCATTGGATGAGTCTTGGGGTTATCAAGGAACAGGTTATTATAGCGCCACATCAAGATTTGGAGTACCAAAAGACTTGATGTATTTAATCGATAAATGTCATGAGAATAACATCGGCGTTATCATGGACTGGGTACCAGGACATATTTGTAAGGATGCCCATGGCCTTTATATGTTTGATGGTGAACCGCTATATGAATACGAAGACATTAATATTAGAGAAAATGTAGTTTGGGGTACGATAAATTTAGACTTAGGCAAAGGTATTGTTAAAAGCTTTTTAATCTCCAATGCATACTTCTGGATGGATTATTTTCACGTTGACGGGTTTAGAATTGATGCCGTTTCAAATATCATTTATTATCTAGGAAACATGCATGTAGGAACCAATCATGGCGCAATTGAATTCTTAAAAAACTTATCTTATGCAGTTAAAGAAAAAGATCATTCTGTTCTATTATTCGCAGAAGATTCCACAACCTTCCCTAATCTTACTAAAGGCGTTTTAGATGGTGGGATTGGTTTTGACTATAAATGGAATATGGGTTGGATGAATGATACCTTAAGATATTTTGCAAAAGATCCAATCTACAGAAAATATCATCATGACTTAATAACTTTTGGCATGGTTTATGCATATTCTGAAAACTTCATCTTACCATTATCTCATGATGAAGTTGTTCATGGTAAAAAATCCTTAGTTGATAAAATGCCAGGAGATTATTGGCAAAAGTTTGCTAATTACAGGCTATTAATGGGCTTACAGTTTACTCATCCAGGAAAGAAACTTCTCTTCATGGGTGGTGAATTTGCTCAAATGCATGAATGGAAAGATAAAGAAGAACTTGATTGGCATTTATTAGATTACCCAATGCATAACGGAGCTAACCGTTTTGTTACAGACTTAATAGCGGTATATAATCATCATAGTTGTTTCTATGAACTAGATCACAATCCAGAAGGTTTTAGCTGGATTGACCAAACCAATTATGATCAATCAATATTTTCCTTCGTCCGTTTTGGTAAGGACAAGTTAAACCATTGCATCGTTATTTTAAACATGACTCCAAATCCTTACTTAAATTTCCGTATTGGTGTACCTGAATCAGGTACTTATGAAGAAGTGCTTAACTCAGATAAGGAAATATATGGGGGATCAAATATTTATAACGGCGAAATACTTAAAACTGAAGAAATCTTTAATCACGGATACAAACAATCAATAGCTTTAAACGTTGCACCATTAGCTATTTCTATTATCAAATATAAAAGATAGGTGAATACTATATGAAAAAAATGCTAGCAATGATTTTAGTCGGTGGTAGAGGTACAAGATTAGGCGATATTACTAAAAAGATAGCTAAGCCAGCTGTTTCTTTTGGGGCGAAATATCGCCTTATTGATTTCACCTTAAGCAACCTCTCCAATTCTAATATCTCAACTGTTGGCATAGTTACGCAATATGAACCTTTTGAACTCATGAACTATATCGGTTCCGGTGCTTCATGGGATTTAGATTATATTGATGGCGGAATAAGGTTTTTAACTCCTTACTCTCAACAAGGAGA
>CAZMMT010000087.1:0-4003 GCA_964567465.1 uncultured Candidatus Izemoplasmatales bacterium
ATGTTCCAAAGAAATCACCCCTTAAATATCCAAAGTCTATTATACTATAAATATTTAATTTATGAACTCTTAAAACTTTATTTTTAGTACGTTTTTACAAAACGGAAGAAATACCAGTGTTTTGTTAAGAAAAGAATAATTAGGATGATTTTTAAAAACAGACTATCAAGACTTAAGAAAACACCAAGTAGAAGCAAATCTACTGAGATAAGTAAGATCCACTTCTTTTTTCTAGACATACTTTTCTTTTCAATAAATTCAGCTAAATGCTTCTGATAAACTTTTGTGTTTTTTAGCCATTTATCTGCCTTTTCGGAAGATTTAGAAAACAAAATTGTCGCTAATAGTAAGAAAGGTGTAGTTGGTAAAACTGGTAATATAACACCAATGATACCCAATGAAACTGAGAAGAAACCTAGAGATAAAAATAAGATTTTCATTTATTTGTTTACCAGTCTTTTTTCTCCAGTTATTGCTTTTAACGGATTAATATCTTGCGTCATTTCTAATGTTCCTAAATAGTTTCCTTCTTTGTCTCTTACAGCGTAATACCTAATTAAGACAAACATGCCTTTAAAGTTAATGTAGAAATCTTCCTGATCTTTTTCTCCTGACTTAAAGCTATTGATGATATCTTCAACCACATGTACGCTTTGAGGTGGATGGCATAGAGTTACATGTCTACCAATAACTGTTTTTGGACGTTCAAAGATTCTTTCCTTTCCCTGGGTAAAATACTTAACATGACCGTCTTTATCTACGAAAGTCATATCTAATGGTAGGGTATTGAATATTGCGTTGATTTCTTCTGAGTTTAATTTACCTGCATCGAATCTTATTTCGCCATCAAAAGGTTTTTCTTCTTCAATCGGCTTTTCTTCAACCTTCCAACTCTCTGTAGGTTTTTCTAAGAAATAGCCGATTTCATCACTACCTTGATCAGCCATAATCCAATCATAAAAACTCATTACGTCAACAAGTTTAGGTAAAAGAATATTGTTTTCTTTGATAATCATATCTTCAACACGTTCTAAAACAGCTTTGATTGATTTTATGATGTTTTCTAACGCTTGATCTTTATCATCAAGCATTGCTTGAACATTCTTGATATCAGCTCTAATCTCATCATCCACTCCCCACATTACTTTAGGGATAGCGTTAATGCCTTTTTTCTCTAAGCTAGGGAAGAAAAGATATTCTTTTCTAGCATAATGTTTTGTGATATTAGCAAGACGATCAACTCCGATTCTTAACATCAAATAAGCTGTTGTATCAGTTCTTGTAAGATAGGGATTAATCTCTTCTTTTATTAGTTTTCTGATTTGTTCGTTTTCATCAGAAAAAACTTTTGCTGGATGTCCGGGGATTCTGGTGATATCTTTTGGTTTATGAATATCAGAGATACTCTTATCAAAAACAGCCGCATGAACATCGCAAAGGCTTTGAATTTCTTCTACTTGCATTCCTTCATCGATAAGAGATTGTTCCATAGCCACAATCTCATCAGTTGATATTTCTTCAAAATCCTCTTTAAATAGTTTTTTTGCTTCATCTATTGGCATTCCATCATGAATTTTCTTGATTAGTTTTTTAAGTTTATCTTGTCTTTCCTTTGAATTATTAATTAGTTCACTCATTAAAAAAACCTCCCTTTATAATTACATTATAACTTGGGGAGGTTTTTTATACTGTGATTTAAATCACATAGTTTAAAATATATTTATTTTTTTCGAAAAAGACTATTTCTTTTTCTTGAAGTGTTTTCAAACTTCTTGAAAGTGTTTCTCTTCTAATCCCGATGATATTGGCTAAGACTGTTTTTGAGAACGGAAGATCAATAACTTGTTGGTTATTTTCTTGATAACCAAACTTTTCATAAAGGGCTTTTAAAGTATTAATGATTCTTTCGAAAGTATCAATGCTTGCAGAGTTAACAAGATTATTTTGGAAAGTGTTGGATCTAGAAACTGCGCAGGTTAAACAACGATCTCTAAACTCAGGGCTTTTGTTATAGGAGTTTAACACTTCTTTTTTAGGTATTCTTTTAAGTATTGTTGGTGTTAAACTGATAGCGGTTGCGAGGTAATTATCCTTTTTTTGTAATACTGCTAGTAATGCAACATATTCTCCAGGTCCAAGTACACCGATGATTTTTTCATCACCGCTTTCTAAATATCTAACCATCTTGATATAACCATCATTAATTTGATAGATGTATTCTATCAAATCGTTTGTATTAAAAAGAATAAAATTGTCTTTTATTTGAATTATGTCGCCATCTAAAAAATCATATTGGCAATATTTACAATGTCTCTTCATAGAATCTACCTCATCAAAATTATTATACTACATTTATGAGTGGTTTTAAAAGTAATGTCAATTTTAAAATTTTAAGATTTTTCATTTTGTGGTATTATAGTTTTAAGGAGTAAGGTTATGAAAATATTAATGGTTCAAAATACTGTAAAAGAAAAAATTGATGATACATTAAAAAATATTGAATCTTTGATTGAAAAATATCAAAGTGCAAAGATCGATTTTTTAGTTTTGCCGGAAATGTTTACTACACCATACCAAATCACCTCTTTTAATGATTACGGCAAATTTACTGAATCAAAAGTTTTAGTTTGGTTGAAAGCTTTAGCTATTAGATTTAATACTTATATTGTAGGTGGTTCAGTTCCTGAGATTGATAAAGGTAGAGTTTACAATACAACTTATGTATTCAATAAAGATGGTGATGTCATTAGCAAGTACCAAAAAGTACATTTATTTAGTGTGAACTATCCTAATGGTAAGAGTTTCAATGAAGCAGATGTTCTTTCTAAAGGCAGTGATTTAGGAGTTTTCGATACGGAATTTGGAAAAATGGGTTTAATGATTTGTTTTGATGTTCGTTTCCCAATTCTCGCCAATAAATTAATGAAAAAGGGCGTAAAAATTATTTTTGTACCCGCTGCCTTTAATACTTTTACTGGACCAATGCACTGGCAAGTAACATTTAGAGCTAGAGCTATAGATAATCAGTTATTTATGGTTGGAGTGAGCCCTTCAAGAGAATCTTTTGGAGATTACAATACCTATGGTCACAGTATATTAGTCGATCCGTTCGGTTATGTGATTACCGAAATGTTTAGTGAAGAGGAGGTTAGACTAATCGAGATTGATTTAGATGAGATTAACCGCGCTAGAACTTCCATTCCAATCGTTAAAAGTGAAGTAAATATAAAAGAATAGGACGCATTTTTGCGTCCTTTAAAATTTATCATTTTCTATTTTTGTTAAAAGATCATTAAGTGTGCCATGTTCAAATTGATTGATATCGATATTGTTTTTATTGCTTAAACAATCAGTAACTAGATAAGTTTTTAATCCCAAACCTTGGGCTACCATATCTTCTAAAGCATCATTACCAATCATTATCGTTTCTTCAGGATCTAGATTGAGTCTTTTTAAAATCATTTCATAATAAGAAAGACTAGGTTTAGCGAAGTTACTATTTTCATAAGTTGTTATTAAAGCGAAATCTTCTAAAGATAGAAGTGACCATTCAATTCTTTTTTTGGTGGCAACAAATGGAAAAATCGGATTTGTCGCAAGAACAATTGTTTTTCCTCTTTCTTTTAGAATTTCTATTATTGTCTTTGAGACGTAGGAAGGATTAGTGGAAGTTTTAACTGCTTCAAACTCGTTCTGATAAAACTTTTCTAGTGCTTTCTTGATTTCTTCTTTATCCTCTTGTTCCGGTAAAAAAGCATCCCAAAATACTTCTTCATTGGTTTTTAAACCCTCATTTTGAATCATATTTTTAGTGCCAACCCATAATCTTTTAATCATTGTTTCTGGGTCAAGACCAATTTCATAGAATTTTTGGCCTAGCAGGTGAAAGTATTTCTTTATAAAGTTTTCTTCATCTAGAGGCAGAAGTGTACCGTCTAAATCAAATAAGTAATTTTTTATCATATTCTTCCTCGCAAATAGTCTTTTGTAAATATTCTATAGA
>CAZMMT010000088.1:0-3976 GCA_964567465.1 uncultured Candidatus Izemoplasmatales bacterium
ACATTTCTCTAGTTTGAGCGTTATCAAATAAGATAACACCATTTCTAGCTGAATCAATTCCAGTATATTGTCCGCCCCATTGTCTTGTTAAAGTAATAAAAGCATTTGCTGGCGAATCATAAGTGATTGGAATGAAATTATCTTTGATTGCTTGAATTTCTTCAGGAGATTTATGAACTGATGTAGTTGTAGAAAGATTTAACTTAGCTGTAATATCATCAATTACACCATCTTTAATTTCATAAAGATAAGGCGCTACATCAAATAATCCTTGCCAAGTATTTGGCACTTCGTCAATTGTTCCGTTAGCAATCAAAATATCAAACATAGTTTTGTTATAAATCATAACTTCTGTTGATTTATTGAATGGTACTGAATAATATTCACCATCATTTGTATATTGTGAATTTTCACGACGATAACTTAATAAGATATCTAGGAAAGCTTCATCTGGATCAGCTGCATCATAACCCCATGTTGGATTAAAAATATAAGGAGTTAGAGGTATTACACCGTCGTTGTCGATATATTCCATAACGTGGTCAGGATAGTTTTGAACGATGTTAGGAATGCTACCGCCTCTAATGGCATTAACCATGTTTTCTCTTAACTCATCATAGTTGTTACCATTCTTTTCAATACTTACAGTGATGTTTGGATATAAAGCCATAAATTCACTAGCATATTTTAATAGAGCGGTTTCAACAGATGCTCCATTTGAATGCCACAAATTGATAGAAATATTATCAGTTGTCAACTCTGTTGGGATTGTAAAGTCTGATAAATCCTTAACAGTTAAAGTGATAAGTTCTGTTACAACATTTCCGTCAGAATCTTGAGCATAAGCATATACTTCATATGTACCAACTCTAGTAGTAGAGTATGCTCCTGCTGTAAAAATTTCTAACTCTCCGTCTTCAGCGTCGATAACTTTAGCTCCCGCTAAAATATCATATGCTGTGGCACCTTTATATACAGTTTGTTTAGGGAATAATCCTACAAATTGAGGTACTGTGTTAGTGCCTGGATCTTCAGTAGTAACATCTCCAGTTGTTGGCGTTACTGTTGTTGGGCCATCTGTAGTAGGGCCGTTTGTTGTCGGCGCCTGAGTTGTTGGTCCTTGTGTAGTTGGCGCTTGAGTTGTTGGCGCCTGAGTTGTTGGTGCTTCTGTTGTTGTTTTATTACAGCCTACGAATACAACTGCTAAAATCAGCAATAGAAACAAACCAATAAATTTTTTTGTAAAATTCATTTTATTCCTCCTTGAATATCTAAATATTTCATATTTATATTATATAACAAATCTCTTCTAATTACCATAGAACTACTCTTCTTGAGCAACTACTTTTATCACTCCTGGAAGCTCTGCTTCTAAACCTTCACTATCGGTTACACGTAGTGTGACTTTCATTTCGCCGCCGATAGATGTTAAGACTTCAAGAACAAAAATTGTTCCGCCAATACCCTCATCTAGAATATAATTACCCTCTTGATCAGTTTTTAAGCTTCCCCATAGTTCTTCATCTAATTCATCAACAACTCCATCAAAATTAGCGTCAGAATCTTCTTCCCAACGTTGATAGAAGTTCGTGATAATTATATCATCTGAAATGTCTTCAAATTCTCTTTCAACACCCCAAATTACTTTTTCTTGATTATAATCAATTGCTCTTAGATTTTCATTTTCAATTAAAAATTGAATCATATCATTTGGATCAAATTGTGTGCCTTTAACATACTCATAAGTAACTTCTACTACGCTTTCAGGCTCTCCATCTACCAAAATTGCAAATTGAGGAGCCATGTTTCTGATTGATGGACATCCCATCAATGTTACTGATAATGCTGAGATTAATAAGAATAATAAGATTCTTTTAGTTTTCATATATCTTCACTCTTACCCTTTCGTTCCGCTTCGACCAATACCGTTCATGATGTATTTTCTAAACATGAAGAATACAATCAGTAGTGGTACGGTTACTAATGTTGAAGCAGCGATTTGTAAGTTGTACATTACTCTACCAGTATCTAAAACGAAGTCAGTATCTCTTAATGCGTTTGATATCAACCAATAGTTAGAACCGTTGATATCGCCAACACTCGTGATAATACGTGGCCAAATGTAAGCATTCCATGAACCGAAGATATTTAAGATTGTGATTGTGAAAATAGTTGGTGAAGCGATTGGAACCATTACTCTCATAAGGTATTTAAAGTCGCTACAACCATCAACACGAGCTGCCTTATATAATGATTCTGGAATTTGTTTAAAGTTTTGTCTTAAGAAGAAAATATAAGATATACTTGTCACAAACGGCAAGATCATTGCTAGGAAGTATTGATTTTCACCTGTAGGATTACCAATCCAACCAAATCCATTTTTACTTACGGTAATGAAGTTTGTAATAATGTATAATTCACCAGGAATCATCATTGTCATGATTAAGATTGAGAATAATAACTCGCGACCTTTAAATTCGATTCTGGCAAATGCGTATGCTGATAATACTGTTGTGATTATCGTTCCAAAAGTTGAAAGAAGCGCGACAATTACAGTATTTTTAATATAAAGACCAAAGTTTTGTTCTGTTAAAACAACCTTATAGTTAACCCAATTCCATCTATCTATCCACAAGAAAAATTGTGGGTTTAATGTTGAAGATGATTCTGAGAAAGTTTTAACTGAAGTAAGTACCATCCAATAGAATGGAATGATAATGATTAAAGCAATTAAAACTAAGAACAAATAAGTCAATAATAGTCTAACGGTGCTTACAGCAGTTTGACGACGAATGCTCTTCTTAATTGATAATGAATATTCATCTTTAACTTCTTCGTCTTCAATAATCTCTGCCTTTTTAGCTTTTCTTTCGGCTCTTTTGTTTTTGATTGCCGGTATTATACTTTTAAAGAATTCCTTTGGTGAGTAACCTTTTAGAAATTTAATTAAAACGAAAGTATTATAAACTCTTAACCCCGCTCCAATAAAGTTAAATGTCAACAAGTTAATGATTGCTTGTACAAATGTTGAAGCTGTTGAATATGAGTCAATGTCATAAATTGTTCTAGTTTTATTCTTTTTGATGTTAATAAATAACATTGGGAAAGATACGATGAAGAAGATTATCAAGATTGAGATAATACTATTCATTTGTCCTCTGTTAAGAACTACATTTCTGAATATTCCTGGAAAATCATTGTAAATCGGATTAAATGTTTCTAAGTCTTCAAGTATTACGCCTACACCGTCCATCGGCATTTGCAACTGATTGAACAAAAATAGGAATAAAGCGATATAAGCGATAACAGCTAATGCATCAAAAATTAATGTAATTTTTTCTATCTTTTTAGATTTTAAAAATAATTGTTTTTCCATTATATAGCTCCTTTCCTAGTAATGAACGCGTTTTTTGCTGACTTGCATTTGGACTATAGTAAGGACTAATATAATCGCAAACAATATCAAAGAACCAGCAGCCGCAACGGACAATTGTCCTTCTTTGCTACCATCAATGAATTGATAGATATACATAACGATTGATTGGAGGTTGTAGTTTGCTCCCGGAGGAGTACCTTGTACACCAAACAACGCAACAATAGCATTATAAATCTTGAATGCACCAATTACTGAAGTAACTGTGATATAGAATATCATTGGCGAAATTAATGGAACTGTAATTTTGCTAAATATTCTACCCTTAGGTGTTGCATCAATTGATGCTGCTTGATAGTATTGTTTATCAATACCTTGAATACTAGTTAAAAATACCATGATCTTAAAGGCTAATGATGACCAAACGCTATAGAAAATAAGCACGAACATTGATCGCCAATAAACAGCGTTTGTCTCAACCCAGGAAAGTTCTGAAGTATCAATTCCAAAGAAACTAATAAACTGATTGACCAGACCGCCTTGAGTTTTAAACATATAAGCAAATACTAAACCAATCGCGATTGTATTGGTTACATATGGTAA
>CAZMMT010000089.1:0-3856 GCA_964567465.1 uncultured Candidatus Izemoplasmatales bacterium
TAAGTGCTCAAACAACTGATCAATCAGTCAATAAAGTAACCGAAAAACTATTTAAAAAATATCTTAGTCTTGAAGATTTTGCTTCTGCGCCTCTAGAAGATTTAGAGGAATCGATAAAGCATTTAGGTCTCTTTAGAAATAAAGCTAAAAACTTACATCTTATGACCAATATGATATTAAACGATTTTCAAGGCGTTATACCTAATGAGCAAAGCAAACTTGAATCATTACCAGGTGTTGGAAGAAAAACTGCTAATGTTTACCTAGCTGAAATGCATCATATACCAAGAATAGCAGTAGACACTCATGTTTTGCGAGTTTCGATAAGACTAGGCTTTGCAAAAAAAGGTTCTACACCATTAATCGTCGAAGATAAATTAATGAACCTTTACCCGAAAGAATTATGGATTCCCTTGCACCATAAATTGATTCACTTTGGAAGATATTTCTGTACAGCTAAGAAACCTAATTGCAAAAATTGTACAATAATTGAATATTGCAAGTGGCCGGAGATAAATTAATTTCCGGCTTTTTTTGCCTAAAAATAGACCTAAAAACTCTTTAGGTTTTACAAAATATGAATTATTTCAATAAAAAATACTTTCATTTTTATAAAATTTCCTTTATAATTGCACCAATGCAATTAAAAATAAAAAAAATGAGAGGAAAATTTATGCAGACTAAATTACTTACTGAGATTACAAGAAGAAAAGAGAAGATCGCTCAGAATTATTTAAAAGGAGTTGGTCAAATCTTAAAGAAGAAAAGAATTGAGTTAAAAATGACTCAAGAATTAGCAGCCATTGGAATTTGCTCAAACACTTATCTATCGAAAATCGAAAACAATCAGATAACTGTTAATCAAGAGCACTTATATCTATTGATGGAGAGAATGAATATTCCAACCGATAAGATATCATTTCCCAGCGAAATGCTAGAACATTTAGAAAAAGCAGTCACTCTGTTTTTCTATAGGGATGTAGATGGATACACTGAACTTTACAATCATATTGCTAGGTATGATTTTGCTATCCTTCTTCAAGTTGTTAAACTTGGTTATTATTTATTAATCAATGATTTGGAAAAAGCTAAGATTGTTCATAACGAAATTTTTCGTTATATAACCATTCTAGAAGAATATGGTTTCTCGGTTTTCTTAGTTTTTTCAAGTTACTATAATCTAGCAATAAAGGACTACAAAAATGCTAGGTTTACGATTGATAATATCGCAAATAACCTTTATAGCGAAGAACAATTATATGGATTATATAATCATGCTAAATTTCTAGCATATGGAAACTTGCATCTAAATACAGCTGCTCTTGATGCTGGGTTTATCGCCATCCAAATATTTAACAAATATGCTAATACAAATAGAATCAATGAATTTTATATTTGGAAAGAAATATTTTCTGTTTATGAAGGAAATTTTAATTTAGGTACCTTTGTACCCAACAAGCTTAAACATATAGAAAATAACTTGAAGAATACATATTTAGTCATAATGGCATCAAGAACAAAAAACCCACTTATATATTTAAATCATTTAGAAAAAGATGCGGATAATTATCTCTTAGGTTTATTTATTAGGGGAAAATATCATTTAGATAACTCTGAACTTGAAGAGTTTAAAAAAACTTTAAGTGATTTACAGGAACTTCACTACCTTAAACAATCGAAAATTGATTTTGCCGGATTATTAAAGAGTTTAAAAGCAAACGATGATTTTGCAATCAAAGAGAACTTGATTAACTACTGCCTTGATTATGCTATTCAAAATCAGAATTTATTTTTCATAGAAATAATCACTGAAAGTATCTCTAGTATTTTATCTAAGAAAAATCGATATAAAGATGCTTTAATCTATAAGAATAAATACAATGAATATAAGCAGTCGTTTCAATTAGTCCAAACGATTACAATAAAATAAAAAATAAGAACTCCCTAAACAATAGGAGTTCTTAATTATTTTTTTATAATAATTTAATAATTTTCTTAGCTAAATTTAAGTAAATTATTCCTGGCATTTCTGTCTCTTCAGCAATAATTTTATCATACTTAGTAATTGGTAGAGTTGCTAATAACTCAACTAATAATTCGTCAGCTACTTTCTTACCACCGTCTTTACCAAAAATATAATGGAACTCATTATTTACTTCATAATAAGACATATTTTCAATAACGCCGATAACATCTTGTGATAAATCCTTAGCGGCGTATCCAGCCTTTATTGCGATATGAGCTGCACTTTCTTGAGGTGTAGTCACAATAACCATTTTTGCATCTTCAGAAAAGTTTTTTAAATCCATCATGATATCACCTGTTCCTGGAGGTAAATCAACTAAGAAATAATCAATTTCTTCACTCCAAAGTGTATCTTCAAAGAATAGTTTTAATACTTTCCCAAGCATTGGACCTCTAAGCATTAAAGCACGCTTTTCATCTACTAAATACTCTGTAGAGACCATTTGAATATTATCTTTTTCGAACGGATAGATTTTACCGTTAGCGTCACCTAGAAGTTTATGATTTGTCGCATTAAAAATCTTTGGCATATTTGCGCCATAAATATCCGCGTCAATAATTCCAACTCTTTTGCCTAATCTTGTTAAAGCATAAGCTAGGTTAGCAGTAACTGTTGATTTTCCAACTCCACCTTTACCTGAAGCAATTAGTAAAGTTTTAGCTTCTTTATTTCTTAACTTTCTTTTTGTGAATTCAATTTTAACTCCGGCATAACCTAGATCTAGCTTAACAACTTTAGCTACGTCTCTAGTGATTTGTTTAGTGATATTTTGATCCTTTTCACCAACTTCAATAATCATTATAACAGTGTTGTTTTCATCAATGCCAACATGTTTTATACTATCATTTTCAGCTAATGTTTGGTTTGTACTAGGGTCAATAATACTGCTTAATTTCTCTTTAATAACTAAGATTTCATCCATTTTACTCAATCCTTTCCATGACGATTTCAATTATAACGCATTTCTTAAATAAAGCAAACAAAAATGACTTTTTAAATCTCTATTTTACTGGATTTTTTTCTTGACATTTAAACTATTAAAAAGTATAATTGATATGCTGTGATGAGGTGATGGAATTGAAATGGACAATTCATGAGCTTATTAAGAAAGCAAACAATGAGAATTTTATTCAGGCAAAACTCGACTTAAGACCTTACTTAAGTAAAGAGTTTGAAGATCTTATTGATATCTTAGAAACAGAAGTTTCTGGCGAATATGAGTATTTTCATTCTGAAGAAATGTTTAGTTTTAATCTAGACATCAAAACTACTCTTATAATGCTTTGTTCAATAACTTTAAAAGAAGTTGAAGTTGCTTTAGACTTTCATTCACAGATTAATTTTTCACTTAGTTTCATTGATGATGATACTCATGTAATCGAAGGCATAACCATAGATTTGAAACCATATATTTTCTCGGAAATATTAGTTGAAAAACCGATGCGAGTAATTTCAAAAGATGCTTATCAAGATTACCATGACGAAGTCACTAAACTAACGGAAGAAGAAATAGAATCAAGCAATCCATTCGCAAAATTAAAGAAGTGAGGAGGGTATTAACATGGCAGTACCACAAAGACGAATTAGTAAAACACAAAAAAGAAAAAGAAGAACACATTTTAAATTACATGCTCCAGCAATGGCTGTTTGTCCTAATTGCGGTGAATTAACATTATCTCACCAAGTTTGTAAATCATGTGGATTCTACAAAGGTAAATTGGTTGTTGAACCAAAACCAGAAAAAGAAGCAGCAGAATAAAAGAAAAGATACGTTGAAATTTCAACGTTTTTCTTTTGCCTTTATGATATAATAATTTCGGTGGTGTAAAT
>CAZMMT010000090.1:0-3805 GCA_964567465.1 uncultured Candidatus Izemoplasmatales bacterium
GTTAAACCGATAACGCCAGCTTTAGTTGCTGAATAATTAGCTTGACCAATATTTCCAAAAACTCCAACTACTGAAGAAATGTTAATGATTGATCCCCCGCCAATGTTTTCCATTTGTGGTCCAATATGTCTTACTAGGTTAAAAATACCTTTTAAGTTAACATTGATAACTGCATCCCACATTTCATCTGTCATTTTTCTTGTCATTGCATCTCTTGTGATCCCAGCATTATTAACTAAAATATCAATTTTGCCATATTCTTTAATCATGTCATCAAAGAATTTTTGACATCCTTCAACATCTGTAATATTTAACTTATAAAAACTTACATTTTCCATTTCATAAGTCATTTCGCCCATATCAACAGCTACTACTTTTGCACCTTCAGATGCGAATGCTTTTGCTATTTCAGCACCAATACCTTTTGCTCCACCTGTAACAACTGCTACTTTATCTTTTAATTTCATTTTTATATTCTCCTTTTTTTTATCTTTTAATTACTACAGCAGTACCCATACCGCCACCGATACATAAACTAGCTAATCCTAGATGCTTATCTTGTTTAATCATTTCATGCAATAATGTAACAACGATTCTATTACCGCTCGCTCCTACTGGATGCCCTAGAGCAATCGCTCCGCCATTAACATTAGTTTTAGATAATATTTCTTCTTTAGTCATATTGTGTTCTTCTGCTAATTCAGTAACTACACCCAAACTTTGAGCTGCGAATGCTTCATTAAGTTCAATAAGTTCCATATCTTTTAATTTTAAATTATAATTGCTCATCAAATTTCTAATTGCAGGAACTGGACCTAATCCCATATAGTTAGGATCAACACCAGCTTGTCCAACACCAATAATTTCAGCTAAGACTGGTAAATTATATGCTTTTACGGCTTCTTCACTAGCGATAATTGTAAATGAAGCTGCGTCGTTAATACCTGAAGCATTTCCGGCTGTAACTGATCCATCTTTAACAAAAGCAGGTCTTAATTTCGCAAGAATTTCTGGAGATGTTGTTCTATTAGGATATTCATCTGTATCAAATACGATATCGCCTTTTCTTGTCTTAATAACAATTGGAACAATTTCGTCTTTGAATTTACCAGCATCAACGGCTTTAATAGCTTTTGCTTGCGATTCATAAGCAAATTTGTCTTGTTCTTCTCTTGAAAGGTTATGTTTGTTCGCGATGTTTTCTGCGGTAATACCCATATGCATATTTCCAAAAGCGTCCGTTAATGCATCGTATACCATATGATCAATCATTTCCATATTACCCATTTTGTTTCCTGATCTTACTTTTCCAGAAACTAAATATGGCGCATAAGACATTGATTCGACTCCACCAGCTACTACGATATCAGATAAACCGGCTTGAATACCCATAAAAGCATTCAATATTGCCTTCATGCCACTACCACATAACATATTTAATGAATATGCTGGTACAGCTTCAGGAATACCTGCTTTAACAGAGATTTGTCTTGCGATGCCTTGACCAAGTCCAGCAGATAAAATATTACCAACAATTACTTCACTGATTTTATCAACTGGGACTTTGGTTTCTTCTAATAATGCTTTTAATACTTGTGACCCCATATCTTGAGGGTGAACGTCTTTCAGTGTACCTAAGAAAGAACCGATAGGACTTCTTTTAGCTCCGACAATATAAATTTTTTTATTCACTTTTTAAAATCCTCCTATTAATTTTTATAATACTAATATGAATATTTCTTCATATTTCATCTTAATTATAATCAAATTATCAATGAAATGTCAAGCGCTTTCACTCTTTTTGCAAAAAAATGTAAATCCCTACATATAGGCTTTGAAATATATTTTTCGTATAAAAAAGCCAAAAATGGCGACATATAGCAATATTGCAAATAAATATGTAACTTATGAACCTTTATTCATGTAAATATTTTCATAAAATACCTTGTTTTTTAAAAGCGTTTCATTTACAATTAACTTGGTGATAATATGAAAAACAGCGAAATTCGTCTTCCTAAAACAAAGGTTGGCCTTAAATCATTTAAAAAAATAATCAAAGCTGGTAAGTTGCTTTATGGAAAAGCAGGATTTAATTCCACGTCCATAAATGATATTATCTCGAAAGCAAAAGTCGCAGCTGGAACTTTTTATATCTATTTTGATAGTAAACTCGCTCTTTATTTATATTTACTAGATGAGTATCGTCACAATATTAGAAGATCCGCTAATGAAGCTACGCAAAACTGTAAAACCAGAGTTGAAATGGAACGCGCTGGATTAAAGGCTTTTATAATGTATGTAATGAAAGATCCTTTGGCATATAAGCTTATTTGGGAATCATTATTTGTTGATCCAAATATTTTTAAAGAATATTACACTAGTTTTGCTTTATCATATGTTAATCACTTAAAACCATTTGTAGAAAGTGGTGAAGTAAGAGATGATATTGATTTAGAAACTGTTTCCTATGTATTAATGGGTATTTCTAACTTTGTTGGACTTCAAATCGTTTTTAATGATGACGCTACAGAAAAAGACGTCGATTTTGTCGTTGATGAGTGTATGAAACTTTTACAAAGTGGTTTATTTAAAACAAATTAAAGGCTTCGTTTGAAGCCTTTTTCTTTTTATGATAAAATCTACCAATAGGAGTTGATTGAAAATGAAATTCATCGTATCAATGGATTCTTTTAAAGGGTCGCTTAATCAAAAAGAACTCACAAGTTTTATTAAAAGAAAAATCAAAGAAATTTTACCTAATTCAGAAGTTATAAGCTTACCAATGGCAGACGGTGGTGAAGGAACTTTAGATTGCTTTTTAGATAACTTTATTGCCGAAAAAGTAGAGATTAAAGTTAATAATCCATTAATGAGAAAGATAGATTCTTATTATGCGATTAAAGATAGAACAGCTATTATTGAAATGGCTAAAGCAAGCGGCTTAACTTTATTAAATGATTTAGAGAAATCGATTATGAATACTACTACTCTTGGTGTTGGTGAAATGATAATTGATGCACTTGACAAAGGAGTCCGAGACTTCATAATCACAATTGGCGGAAGTGCAACTAATGATGGTGGAATCGGAATGTTACACGCTTTAGGAGTAAGATTTTTTGATACTTATGATAATCTTTTAGATCCGATTGGAAAATCTTTACCTATTATCAACCGTATCGATATCTCTAATTTGGATGAAAGACTATCATCTTCAAGTTTCGAAGTAGCCTGTGATGTAGATAATCCTCTATACGGTCTTAATGGCGCCGCTCATATCTACGGTAAACAAAAAGGCGGAAGTGAAGAAGATATACGTCTTCTTGACGAGGGATTAAGAACCTACAGTGAAATTGCAAATAGAGTTATGAAAGTTGATTTTACCGAATATCCAGGTGTTGGTGCAGCTGGTGGATTAGGTTATGCCTTTAAAACATTTTTGAAGGCAAAACTCACACCCGGAATTGATTTAATGCTTAAAACCACAAACTTTGAGTCGTTCTTAAAAAACACGGATTATATCATAACAGGCGAAGGTAAAATCGATGATCAATCAGCGATGGGAAAAGTTTTATCTGGTATTGCTAAAATCGGTAAAAAACATAATATTCCCGTAATTGCAATTGCAGGTAGCATTGAGATTAGCGACACCAAACTCTATGATTTAGGTATAACGTCAATGTTTTCTATTCTTCAACAACCGATGAGTTTAAAAGAAGCACTAAAAAAAGAAAACACAATAAAAAACGTAGAATCAACAATCGAAAAAATCATCAAACAAATAGCAACAAAAAAGTCATACTAAATT
>CAZMMT010000091.1:0-3788 GCA_964567465.1 uncultured Candidatus Izemoplasmatales bacterium
ATTAAAGCCAGAAAATATTCTGGCTTTTTCTTTTTGCTTTACAAACCATTAATGATGGTGTACAATATGACTATAAACATAAGTTTAAAATAAAACAAATGTTAGTGGTGATAATATGAAACTTAATGACAACGAAATCAAAGTTCTTAAAATCCTTGAAGAAGATCCGTTTATAAGTCAAAAGAATATTGCTGACAAACTGAGTCTTTCAAGACCTGCTGTTGCTAACTTGATCAGCGGTTTACAAACAAAGGGTTATATCCTAGGTAAACCATATGTTCTAAAAAAGAGTGATTATATAACATGTGTTGGTGGCGCTAATGTCGACTACACCTTTAGATTAGAAGATGATTTGATTATGGAAACATCAAATCCGGTTGCTTCAAGTATCTCTTATGGTGGCGTTATCCGAAATATTGCGGAAAATCTTTCAAGATTAAATTCAAAAGTTTCACTCATGTCTTTAGTGGGATCTGACTCGATAGGAGTTAACTTACTAAAAGACAACAAAAAACTAATGGAAGTTTTTGCTACAGATATAATTGATGATTATAGAACTGGTAGTTATTACTCTGTTATTGATAAACTTGGTAATATGAATGTAGGCTTTGCTGATATGGCAATCAATAATCTTATGGATAGAACTTGGATATTAGAACACAAGAGACATCTTATTCAAAGTTCTTGGATTATTGCCGATACAAACATCAAAAAAGGCGGACTTGAAGCCTTAGTTGAATTTGCTAATAATGAAGATAAAAACTTATGCTTTGTTGGGGTATCAGGTCCAAAAATGAAAAACATGCCAGAAGATGTTAATGGCGTAAAGTTAATTATAACCAATATTGATGAAAGCCAAACTTACTTTAACAATAAGTCGGAAGACCTTTTCTACCTTGCTAATTTATGGCTTGAAAAAGGTGTTGAGATGATTGTTATTACTCAAGGCAAAAAGGGGTTTGTTTATGGTAATAAAACAGCTCTTAAACACCAAACTGCCTTTTTAGTTAAAGATGAAGAAGTAGTAGATGTCACAGGAGCAGGTGATGCTTTCAGTGGAGCCACAATCTATGGAATTGTAAACAATTTAAAACTAGAAGATGCAGTAAAACTAGGAGCGATTAGCTCAAGTTTAACAATAAAAGAAAAAAGTGCAGTAAACCCAAATCTATCAATAAATCTATTGAAAAAGGAGTTAAAGAAGATATGAAAAATTTAGAAAAGTATTTAGAAATCAAAAAAGAGGTAAAAGAAGCTTTGCTTAACAACATTCCAGTAGTAGCATTAGAGTCTACAATTATTTCCCATGGAATGCCTTACCCAGACAATGTAAAAATGGCAAAAAAAGTCGAGGAAATAATCAAATCTGAAGGAGCTATTCCAGCAACGATTGCCATCATGAATGGCAAGATTAAAATTGGTTTGACTGATGAAGATCTTCAAATATTAGCTCAAGCAAATGATGTAGCAAAAGTATCAAGAAGAGATATAGCAACAATCTTAGCTACTTCTAGATTAGGAGCTACAACAGTGGCTTCAACCATGATTTTAGCAGAAATGGCTAATATCAAATTCTTCGTTACTGGCGGAATTGGTGGCGTTCATAGAGGCTATGAAACCACACTTGATGTATCAGCTGATTTAGAAGAACTTTCACAAACAAATGTGACAGTAATTTGTGCTGGCGCAAAAGCAATATTGGACTTACCAAGAACAATGGAGTATCTAGAAACTAAGGGTGTAAATGTTGTCGGATATCAAACAAAGAACTTGCCAGCTTTTTATACTAGAGAATCAGATATTAAATTAATGTCTTATGTAGATACTGCAGAGGAATTAGCTAAGATAGTATTTGTTAAAGACGAATTAGGTTTAAAAGGCGGAACTTTAGTTGTTAATCCAATTCCTTTATCAGATTCACTTGAAGCTAGTTATATCAATAAAATCATTGACAAAGCTATTGAAGATAGCTTTAAAGACGGTATTGAAGGTAAAGACGTTACCCCTTACCTTTTAAAACGAATTGTCGAAGAAACAAAAGGTAAAAGTCTTGAAGCTAATCTTGCATTAGTTTATAATAATGCTAAAGTAGGAGCGAAAATAGCTAAAGCCTATAATGAAATCTCTAAATAAAGGAGAAGCCCATGTTTCAATATACCCCTGAGGAAAAACAAGATGCATATGAAAAGTACTTTAATAAAGATGAATCTATGCAACTAATTATTTTTCCCAAAAAACAAAAACAAAAATATCTTTGTTTGTTATGGATTGTTACTCTCTTTGGGAAGAATATTGATTACTCCGAAAAACAAGTAAATGAAATTTTAAAGAAAGTTTACCCTGATTATGTTATGGTCAGACGCTACTTAGTTGACTATAATCTTTTGTTTAGAACTGATAATGGTTCTAGATACTGGGTTTAAGGTAAAGTAAGTATGAGTATATATGTTCTAGGAAGTATCAATATGGATCTGGTTTTTGACGTTGAGCGTCTTCCCAAAAATGGTGAAACTTTAAAAGCAAAGAATTTCATCATGACATCTGGCGGAAAAGGAGCTAACCAAGCAGTAGCTTGTAAAAAACAAGATATTGATACCTTTATTATTGGTTCAATTGGAACGGATGCTTTATCTAAAAAAAACAAAGAGAACTTACTTCTTCATGGGATAAACTGTGAATATTTAGAAGAAGTCTCAGGTGAAACATCAGGTATTGCTGGTATAATACTAGAAAAAGGCGATAATCGGATTATCACTTATTCGGGAGCCAACAAATTTCAAGATAAGGATAAAATAAACCGTATAATCAACTCCAAAATGAATAGTAATGATTACTTATTAGCACAGCTAGAAATTCCAATTGATATAGTTGAATCAACTTTTAAAGAAGCTAAGAAGAAAGGTGTTACAACGGTACTAAACGCTGCGCCGATAACCAAACTCCATAAAGAGCTTCTAAAGTCAATTGATATCTTGATAGTTAATGAGACAGAATTTCAACAATTAACAAAAATTTATCTTAATGATGAAATCATTATAAAGGAATCAGCTAAAAAACTACTAGATTTAGGTATAGAAAAAGTTCTTTTAACACTAGGAGAAAAAGGATCAATTTTAATAACCAAAGATTCATATATTAAAGTTCCTGCTTATAAGGTTAAAGCTATTGATACAACAGCTGCTGGCGATACTTTTATAGGTGCTTATCTATCAAATCTAATCAGATATAATGATGATTTAAAAGCTGTAAAGTACGCAACTGCAGCTTCAGCCCTAACGGTTCAAACTCTCGGCGCACAAGTTTCAATACCTTCAAAAAACGAAACAGAAAATTTCATCAAAGAAATGGGAGAGATTTATGATTAAAAAGAATATAATCCTTGATTGTGATCCAGGACACGATGATGCTATAGCGATAATGCTTGCAGGTAAAACAAATCAAATCAACTTATTAGGAATAACTGTTGTGGGCGGAAATCAAACACTTGAAAAAACAGGTCGTAATACCTTAAATCTTTGTCAGTATTTAAATATTGATGTACCTGTTTGTTTAGGTAGTGCCAATCCGATAGTCAAGATTTTAGAAGTCTGTCCACAAATCCATGGTGAATCAGGACTTGATGGTTTTGATTTCCCAAAACTTAAAATTGATTACTTTAAACAAAATGGTATCAACTTTATAGTTGAAACAATTCTTTCATCAAAAGATAAAGTTACGGTTGTAACAACTGGTCCAATGACCAATCTCGCACTTGCGATAAAATTAGAACCAAAGATTATGGATAATAT
>CAZMMT010000092.1:0-3701 GCA_964567465.1 uncultured Candidatus Izemoplasmatales bacterium
AGAGACTGGTGGGCACAAAGTCCTGAATCAGGTTTAATCAACAACTTAACTCCTGACACATTATTCATCCCAGAATTCGTTGAAAATGCAACTACTTCTGTTATTGATGACATGGGTACACCAGAAGATACTACTGATGATGTAACTTTCACATCAAGTGCTTGGAATGATAACCCTGCTGCTTTACAATCTGGCGTATACTATATTATCTTCGCTGAATTCGAAGACAATACAAAAGGCTTAGGTTTAATCTGGGTTTCAGAAGTTCCAGTTGAAGAACCAACAGTTTAATTAACAACACAATTAAAAGACCAACTTTTTAAAAGTTGGCCTTTTTTTTATCTAATATTTTCTAAATCAGGTTTTAAACGTTTATTAAATCTTTTTTCGTACCTATCAGCATAAGCAAAGATCTCATCATCATGATAAAGTTTACCGATAAAGAATAAACTTCTTGGTTCATCATCAATCAAAGCCTTAGCTGGTGTAGCTATAACCGGGTTACCATAAATTGGTGCGTGTGAAGTTCGCTTAACCGAAACAATGCACTTTAAATTCTTCTCTTCCATCAATCTTTGATATTCGCCAGCTACTTCAAGTATCTCTTTCCTTTTTTGATAATATTCAGGTTCAGTTAAAGAGCCACTAGTTTTTTCTGATGCAGTAAAAATACTTTGACCATACTTAAGTCTAGTTCTTGAATCTTGATTATTAAAAGCGATTAAATCTTTTAAGGTTCTAATATTATCTGGTTTGTATTTTGCTAAATAATGATTTAAATCAACCTTGAAATCATAGATTAAAGTAATATGATTTGGCATATCCTTAATATCTATTTCAATATCTACTATTTCTACACCTTGTTTTTTGAAGAAATCTTTAGCTTCACTCTCAATTTGTTTTTCTTCATCGGCGTAATCTAAATTTTTATACTTAACAAAACCAATTCTTTCGCCCTTAATATCTTTCTTTAAAGCACTAATAAAATCAAAAGTTCTACTAGCGATATTTGTCGTATAAAGATCTTCTTCATCATAACCATAAATTTCTTGTAAAAGATAAGCACAGTCTTCAATGCTTCTTCCTAATGGTCCTGCAGTATCTTGATGATGCGAAATCGGAATTATCCCGGTTCTAGAAACCATTCCTAAAGATGGTTTTATTGTGGAAATCGAATTATTCTTCGCAGGAGCAGTTAATGATCCATTAGTTTCTGTGCCAATTGATATGGCAATCAGATTACTCGCAACCGCAACAGCAGATCCTGTACTTGAACCAAGCGGATCAATCTTTTTACTGTATGGACTTTTCACTTGACCAAATCTTGAACCATACCCTGAAGGCATATCATCAAAACTCATGAAATAAGCAAACTCACTCAAATTAGCTTTACCTAAAATGATTACACCAGCTTTTCTTAAATTCTTGATAATAAAGGCATCTTCAGGTGCATAGAAATTTTCTAAAGCAATTGAAGAAGCTGAAGTATGCATTTTATCAAAGGTGTTGATATTATCTTTTATAACAATAGGAATTCCATGAAGTTTACTTCTAATAATTCCTGCTTTTCTTTCTTTATCAAGCATATCAGCTATCTCAAAAACTTCTGGATTAATCTCAGCTATAGAATTAATTTCCGGTCCGCTTTTATCATACTTCATAATTCTTTCAAGATAAAACTCTACTAAATCTCGAGAACTAAATTTTGCATTTTCTAAACCTTCTATTAATTCTTTAACGCTATATTCTTTATCAATCATTATTGCCACTCCTTAAAAAATTCTCGTAAATAATCTTTCATAAATTCAATTCTTTTTTCAGCAATACTTCTTGCTTCTACTGTATTCATTAGACTATCAAGCGTAAACAGTTTTTGATAGAAGTGTGCTATGGCAGAATCATCATCAATTGAATAGTCATAAATCATTCTTTCTGTCTTTCCGGAATAAGCGAAACAACGAGCTATTCCAACCGCACCTAAGGCATCAAGCCTGTCAGCGTCTTGAACTATTTTACCTTCTAAAGTATCTAAGAATTTACCTTTTTTATAACTTGAAAAAGACATGTTAGCGATAATATCCATTACTTGATTCTTAGTATTTTCATCAACATTCTCACTTAAAAAATCCTTTGCTAAACTACTACCTTTTTGGGCGATTTTTGGATCATCTAAATCATGTAGAAGTGAAGCTAAAGCAATTACATCATCATCGACATCTTTCCCAATTGAAAGATAAACCGCCATATTATAAACCCTTATAGCATGATGAAAATCATGCCCTGTGGTTTCATGGCTTAAATGCTTTCTTACATAGGCAGTCGCCTTTTCAATTACATTACTCATAGCGAATATTCCTTTGATAATTTTATATATTGTCTAGCATTATCAATATTAGCTTCGATTTCTGCATCACTTAAAACTCTGACAATTCGCATTGGATTACCCATAACTAAATGTTTAGCGGGAACTACTTTACCAGGTGGCACAACCGTACCAGCCGCAACCATTGCATAGTCTTCCACAACAGCCTTATCAAGAATTATTGAACCCATTCCTATCAATGCATAATCACCAACTGTACAACCATGTAAAATTGCACTGTGTCCGACCGTGACCATCTTTCCAACTCTTGTTGGAGTATCAGTATTTGTATGGACAACCACATTATCTTGAATATTTGTGCCTTCATCGATAAATACATCAGCCATGTCACCTCTTACAGTCGCATTAAACCAAAGGTTAACATTCTTCTTTAAAACTACATCACCGATTACAACAGCCCCTAGATTAATAACTGTTTCGTCAATTTGTTCATTAAAATTCAAATATTTCACTAATCTCACCTACTTTAAACGACAAATATTCATTCTATTTTTATTGTTTTAAATATTATATTATCTTGACCAAACCTTATAAAGATTATCAATGACATCACTCGCCATCATCGATATTTCTCCTCTTCTTTTTCTTGCAAAATCCGCAGCCGTCATAAAGACCGCCAAACCCTTACAACAGGCATTTACCGAAGATTCATCAACTAAAAAAGACGAGACAATACCAGCTAAAACATCACCGGTACCAGCGGTAGCTAAACCATGATTTTTAGCCTGCATTAGATATGTATATCTTTGTTCCTGAACAATTGAAGTTGTACCTTTTAATAAGGTAATAATTCCTTTTTTAGCTAAACCTCTCAAATGCTTTATTGGATCATTAAGAACTTCATTTTTGTCAATGTTTAAGAGTTCACTCAATTCTTTACTGTGAGGAGTGATGATTAAATTATCATAGTGTTTATTTAAATCTAGATACTTTAATCCTCCCGCATCACAAACAATCTTTTTCTTCTTTAATACAACACTAGAAAATAATTGTTCATAAACAGCCTTAACTTCTGTCATACCAGGACCAAAGCAAAATACATCGTATTTTTCAATATCCTTTAAATCAATTGTATTCTTATAAATAAGTTCAATAGCATATCTAACAATCTCTTCGTCATATACTACTTCAGCTAATCCCAAACCAGATTTCATGGCGGCAATAGCTGCCAAATTAATCGCTCCTGGCATTTTACTGCTTCCTATAAAAACATTATTTCCATAAGTATATTTGTAAGAATTATGATGCCTTTTCCTAGAGATGTCCAAATCATGATAATCAAGGAAATAAATATCGCTATAGCCTTCTAAAAGACCAA
>CAZMMT010000093.1:0-3645 GCA_964567465.1 uncultured Candidatus Izemoplasmatales bacterium
ACATATTTTGAACGCATTGGCCGAAAATCACCAAAAGGTCACGCTAGTGTTCAAAAATGGAATGCTGAATATTTCATTAAATACTGCAATGACAAGCAACTAGTCTCAAAATAGATTCTTAATACCTGTAAAATTATTAGGAATAGTCATTAAGATGTTTTATATGATTTCTATAGTTTGAAGGATAAAGCATTTATTACAACTAAGGTTTGTACTTAAATAATTTATCAATTGCTTAAAACTAAATCATTTGTTATAATACATTAAAATATATTGCGTATAACGCTTGGATATGGCAAGCAGTCTCTACCTTAAACCTTAAATTTAAGACTACGCAAAAAGATCTTTATGGTTTTTTTGCGTATATGCAAAAAAATCATATTTTTTATTTTAGGAGGTCTTTAAAGAAATGAAAAAAGGATTAACTTTTGATGATGTACTTGTATTACCAGGATTATCTGAAGTAGTTCCTAGTGAAGTTGATTTATCTACTACACTTGTTAAAGGAATTAATTTAAATATTCCTATTGTTTCAGCTGCGATGGATACTGTTACAGAAGCAAAGCTTGCGATAGCTATGGCTAGACAAGGTGGGATTGGTTTTATTCATAAGAATATGAGTATAACTGATCAAGCTAAAGAAGTTGATTATGTTAAAAGAAGTGAATCAGGAATGATAAAACATCCGATTACTTTAAAAGCGGATAATACGCTTTATGACGCGGAAAAGATTATGTCTACTTATAAGATCTCTGGTATTCCAATTATTGATGATGAAGGAATCTTAAAAGGGATTGTGACTAATAGAGATTTAAGATATAGGGAGCATGATGATACTCCAATATCTACAGTAATGACAAAGACTAATTTAATAACTGCACCTGTTAATACCACATTAGAAGAAGCAAAGCTTATTCTAATGAATCACAGGTTAGAGAAGTTATTAATAGTAGATGATGAATATCATTTAAAAGGATTAATTACTTCAAAAGATATTGATAATATCTTAGATTATCCTAATGCGGCTAAAGATATCCATGGAAGACTTTTATGTGGTGCGGCTGTTGGGGTGTCAAGTGACGTGTTAGAACGTGTTAAATCTTTAGTTGATGCATCTGTGGACGTAATAACAATTGACAGTGCACATGGCCATTCTAAAGGTGTGATTGACACAGTTAAACTGATAAGAACAACTTTTCCAAACTTAAAAATAATTGCTGGTAACATTGTGACTAAAGAAGCTGCTATTGCTTTAAAGACTGCAGGAGCTGATGCGGTAAAGGTTGGGGTAGGACCAGGTTCAATTTGTACTACAAGAGTAGTTGCGGGTATTGGTTCACCACAAATTACCGCCATCATGGATGTTGCTGAAGCTTTAAAAGGAACTGGTGTAATGATCATCGCTGATGGCGGTATTAAATATAGCGGTGATATCACTAAAGCATTAGCTGCTGGAGCTAATACGGTAATGCTAGGTTCTTTATTAGCTGGGACTAAAGAAAGTCCTGGTGAAGAGATTATTTATGAAGGTAGATCTTATAAGACCTATGTTGGTATGGGTTCTTTAGCTGCTATGGCTAGAGGTTCAAGTGATAGATACTTCCAAAAGAGTGGTAGTGATGTTAAAAAGCTAGTTCCTGAAGGTATTGAAGGTAGAGTACCTTATAGAGGTGAAGTAGAAGACGTATTATATCAACTATGTGGTGGTTTACGTTCTGGTATGGGTTATATTGGGGCTAAGACAATAAAAGAGCTACATGAGAAATCTGAGTTCATTGAAATATCTTCTAGTGGTTTAAAAGAAAGTCATCCTCATGATGTATCAATCACAAGAGCGGCACCAAACTATCAGGGAGATTATAAATGGACAAAATAATAGTTGTGGATTTTGGTTCACAATATAATATGTTAATCTCAAGAAGAATCAGAGAGATGAATGTTTATTGTGAAGTTGTTTCTTGTAATGAAGAAATTAAGAGTGATTTAGATATTAAAGGTATTATTCTTTCTGGTGGACCAAATTCTGTTTATGATTTAAATTCTCCTAGTATTCATAAATCTATCTTTGATCTTAATGTACCAATACTAGGTATTTGTTATGGAATGCAAATATTAGTTAAAACCTTTGATGGTTTAGTTGTTAAAGGTGATGTAAGAGAATATGGTAAAAATAAGATTAAGATTATAAATAATAGTTTATTAACTAATGGTTTAAATGAGACATCAATTGTTTGGATGTCTCATTCAGACCATATTGGCAAGATGCCTGAAGCTTTTGACACATTAGCTACATCTGATTATGCTATTGCTATTATAAAGCATCAAGAAAGAGAAATTTACGGGGTTCAGTTTCATCCTGAAGTTACTCATACTGTAGAAGGTGAAAAACTACTTAACAATTTTGTCTTTAATGTTTGTAAGGCAAAAGGCAATTGGAGTATTAGTGACTTTATTACTGATAAGCTAAATGAGATTAAATCTATTGTTAAAGATGATACAGTAATACTTGGTTTATCTGGTGGAGTAGATTCAACTGTAGCGGCTGCACTTTTATCAAAGGCTATTAACAAACAGTTAATCTGTATCTTCGTTGATACTGGTTTACTAAGAAAGAATGAAGCGGTAGAGGTAATTAAGAATTATGAAGTATTTAAAGATATCTTAATAGAAAAAGTTGATGCTTCTAAAGAGTTCTTTAGTGCTTTAGAAGGAATTACTGACCCCGAAGAAAAAAGGAAAATCATCGGTAGAGTATTCTTTGAAGTATTTGAAAAAGAGAAGAATAAATATAAGAACGCTAAGTTTCTTGCGCAAGGCACAATCTATCCTGATGTGATTGAATCAATATCAGTTAATGGACCATCTCATACAATCAAATCACATCATAATGTTGGGGGAATGCCTAAACAAGAGTCTTTTACTATTTTAGAACCGTTAAAAGAATTATTTAAAGATGAAGTAAGACGGGTTGGAATAAAACTAGGATTAGATGAAACGCTTGTTAACCGTCATCCTTTCCCAGGACCTGGTTTAGGTATAAGAATAATTGGTGAAGTAACAAATGAAAGAGTTAAAATATTACAAGCAGCTGATGAGATCTTTATTAATGCTTTAAGAAAAAATGATTTATATAATAAAGTCTCCCAAGCTTTTGCAGTTTTACTTCCGGTTAAAACTGTAGGAGTAATGGGAGACGTTAGAACCTATGAAAATGTTTTAGCTATTAGATCAGTTAACTCAACTGATTTTATGACAGCGGAGTTTTCTAGGCTTCCTTATGATTTTCTAGATGAAGTTTCAACTGAGATAATCAATAAGGTTAAAGGAATTAATCGAGTAGTATATGATATTACTTCAAAACCACCTGGTACTATTGAATGGGAGTAATATACCTTAAAAGCCAAAAACAACCTAGCAATTGAAAACTAAGTTGTTTTTTTATAATAATATTTTATTTTTTAGATTTCTTTAGATTCTTAAACCAATAAAACAATACTAAAAGTTGAAAACGGGACCTTAAAAAAAAGAGTCCCGTTTTGTTTGTAAATATGAGTATCTTTATAATAGAAATAATGCTTAGACTAATTCAATACTTGAAAATATTTTAAAATATCATATAATTTTTACTAAGGGTGAAATTTATAT
>CAZMMT010000094.1:0-3556 GCA_964567465.1 uncultured Candidatus Izemoplasmatales bacterium
ATCATAAATGCCATACCACCCAAAAGCCTAAAAGCTGTTGTAATGACTAATGCATATACTATTCCTAAATTCTCATAAAAGAAATGACCCACTAAAGGTGATATTGCAAGTGTAATATTTGTTAATACATTATAGTATCCAACATAAATTATCCTGTTTCTCTCTGGAACTACTTCTAACATATCAATAAATAAAACTGTAATTGTTCCTGAAGTAAATATTCCTGATAAAGAAGAAAATATTACAAGAACTATAAGACTTTTAGACATAACATAGAGTAATGGAGTAATTGCCATTCCAAATGTACAAATATATGCAATTTTCTCATTTCCGTATTTTTCAATTAATTTTGGCCAGACACGAAGTGCAAAAAGCATTACAATAGCTGATCCGACAGTATTGAAAGATAACCAAAATTCATCTGCCCCTAAGGTTTTTATCGTGTAGATAGAAAACAAAGGCCATCCCATCTGCCATCCGAAATGAAAGATTGTTGAACTTAAAGCAAACTTAGTAAAACGTTTGTTTTTAAATACTTTTTTGAAACTTCCTTTAAACTTAATCGTTTCATCTGACTTTATCGGTGTATAATGCAAACGCTTAAAGATAAAATATCCTAACAAACCAGATACAAAGGCTAAGACATAAAATATTCTATAAATTAAAATAAATTCATCGTTATCTCCAGCAAAATATCTGAATATTAATCCAGAAGCAATGGTTACAGTAGTTGTGAAGATAATAGTGTAAATACTTCTCTTTGATAAAACTCTAGCTCTTCTTAGCGGGAAGAGATCCGCGGTAATATTTTGATAACTAATATTATAAATTGAAATTGGTATCATCAATAAAGTTAAAATAACAATAAAAGAAACTACTTGGAAATTAGATGGCAACATTGGAATAAAAAACATTGATAAGACTATTAAAGCCATCACAAGAACTATATTTGAAGTTACTTTTTGTTTATCAGCAATCTTATTGATGATAAACGCTGCTGGTAAAGCAGTAAAAATCATTATTATACCTTTGGTTGAATTAACTAATGAAAAATGGAATTCATTCCCACCGATTCTTTCTAAAAACTTCATCGCGTATGGATTATAAAATACATTCATTAATTCAAAACAAATACCAAAAAGAATAAAGATTCTTAAGTTATATTTAAACTTATCATCCATACTTAATCACCATTGTCCTAGTAAATGTTATAGTTTTTCAATATTTTTTTTAGTTAATCTTTATACTAAAATACTTATACGAAATGATTATATCTCTATAACCTTAAACAAGCAATAAACATTTAATTTTTTCACATCTTAATCGATTCAATGTTGTCATTATCAAAACTGCAAAAAATTTCTATAAAACATCGTGCTTTAAAGCAAACAAAAAACTCCTAGCAAATCTAGGAGTTTAAACTCTTTGGTATAATTCCTTAAGGAATCAGTTTTACTATTGATCAACAAACTTCATCATGTAATCCCATAGCAATTGCGAGATATCTGAATAACTGTCCTGATCTTCAAACAACTCATCATCCTTTGCCCAATTATGTCCAAAGCCTTCAGCTTTGACAAACATGACGATATGATTGCTTGAAGATATATATTCCTTGACAGAAATGTTCTCATTAAATGAACTTTCTACCATTGTAAAATCGTTCAAAACATTTATCCAAGGCTGTAACATTTCATCTAGAGGAGGTGCTCCTCCCCAACCAAAGAATCTTGTCATCGTTCCATCAATTGGTACTACATCATCAGCACTACCATGAAATTGAAACAAATTAGTTTCTTCCGTTATTTCGCAAGTCTCCCAAGTTTCTCCACTCATCAATCCAGACACACTCATATAGGCTTTAAAAGTAGAGTTTGCTTCACACGCTAAAGTATAAGTCATGAACCCTCCGTTTGAATGGCCGCCCACAAAAACATGATTTTCATTGACTTTATATTTTTCAATCATCTCATTCACAAGCATCTTTAAAAAACCAACATCATCAACCGAGTTGAAATCCAAATTGGCATCCCAATGATTGAATCCCAAAGTTGGTGTTCCCTGTGGATAAATCAATATTACCTTATCTCGATCTGCTAACTCCCTTAATTTGGTATCTTCTACAAAATATTCTAATGTCGCTCCAAAACCATGAAGCATCATTAATAAAGGAGCTCCCGCCTTAGTTTCGCTAGGAACATATACATAATAAGATCTTTCTAATCCGTCAAACTCAGTAGTAAAAACTCGATTTACTTCTTCAATATATGTTTTGTCCGGTTCTTTTGAACAAGAAACAAAAAATATAAAAAGCATAATTACTACTATTACTATTTTCTTAATCAAAATCACCTCTCAAAAATGTCTATTCCGTTTGTAAATAATTTGTCTTTAAATTAATAAAATTATCCACCGCCAACAAACTGTGTAAAAAATATTTCTTCATTATCTTCAATTACTGTGTCAAATCCATGATAATGAATTGGTTTTCCTTTATAAAAAACTACTGTATATCTGAATGCTGAAAGTTTTATTTCCGGATGCTTTTTAATGATTTGATTAATGATATCATTGATACTTCCCGGGTTTACAAACTCTTCTTCAATATGATAATTGCTTCTTAACAAACTATAAAAAGTTACCTTAATCATTTTTTACAACTCCTGACTTAGTTACAATATTATCTAATAAGTCAATAAGAAGAATTTGATCAAGTACAACATGTGAATCATTCTTTATCATTTTAATAAACTCACTAACCATAACCGAAGCTACAGCATTTACAATAAATGGTGGATTTAAAAAAACTGTTTCTAAACCCTTTTCTTCATCACCATATAGTTCTTCTAATAAAGTACATTTTGGACTCATCCATCCAACCTGACCATACCAGCCTCCACATGCCCCATGGAGCAAAGGTATATTAAGTTTATTTGATAGTTTGGATAAGTAGATTTTTGTTTCTTTGTTATCTACACAATCAATTATATAATCTCCAGATAAATCATTTATATCTTGAATTCTTTTCTTAATACATTTTATTGATGCTAGCGGATTAATCTTTTTTAGTTCACCACAAAGAACATCAACTTTATACTCACCAATATTATTCACGTTAGAAAACAATTGGCGATTCAAGTTTGACTCAGAAAAGGTATCAAAATCAATTAATGTCATTTTTAAAACACCTAAACGGATTAGTTGATTAGCAACGTAACCACCTAAACCGCCTAAACCAACAATTATGACATCTATCAGTTGAAGTTTATTAAAATCTTCCTTACTTAAAACACCCATATTCATAATATATCTTTCTGGAATGTTCATTAGAAGATACCTCCCTTACTTATAATAAATACTGGTTTGATCTAATGAATCTTATCTCATCAAAATAATCAGGACTTATATTACTACTTGTATTACCTCTTAACGTTTCATCAAAAAAGTTATAGATAACTTCTTCTAACATCAAATTTAAATCCTTACTATCAACAGAACCTGAAAATCCTACTAATTTAGTTAAAGACGAAAACATATAGACCATTGAAAAATCGAA
>CAZMMT010000095.1:0-3509 GCA_964567465.1 uncultured Candidatus Izemoplasmatales bacterium
GTGAAACATCAGTAAAGAAAGAACGTAAAATCATTACTCAAGAACTTTCAATGAACGATGATTCCTTTAGCGTAAAAGCTTATAAAACATTACTAAAAATGATGTATAAAGACGAATCCATTTATGAAGACATCGGTGGTAGTCAAAAAACAATCAAAGATATTTCAATTGAGACCTTAAGAAAAGCAACTACTGACTTTTATCATCCCAAGAATATGACTTTAGTCTTGACTGGAAACTTTGATAAAGATGAAGTTATAACTATGCTAAACACCCATCCTTTCGTGCTTAAAACTTGGCATGATTATCAAGAAATTACCCATAAAACTGATCTTTCTGATAAATCTAAACATATCTATAAAAGAGAAGACAGTACTTTAGATACTAATATTGTTGAAGTTGGTATTAAAATCCCAGAAGCTATTTTTAATGATTTGTCTTTAGATCACAACATTATCACTAATTCATTCTTCTCGATGATTTTTAGTCCGGCATCACCTCTTTATAAAGTCTTAAAGAAGAAGAAACTTCATAACTTTACTTTTTCTGCTTCACCAGTTATAGAAGACGATTACGGTTTCTTTAACATCTCAATTGAAACAAAAAAAGTAAAACTCTTCAGCAAAACTATTCAAGAATTGCTACTGGATTTACCAAATATGAAATTCGATGAACAGATTTTTAAAGCCTATAAGCGAGCTGACATCGGTAGAGCAATAAAAGCTTTTGATGATGTCAAACTTTCGCATTCCTTAGTTAAAAGGCTGATAAATGATGGTGTTGATCTTTATACTTTCGTAGAAAAGTCAAAAAATATTACTTTTGAAGACTTCTTAGTCTACCAAAACATCTTCACAAAAAACAATATCTATATTGTTGAGTATCTTTCAAAGCCCCTTAACAAGAAAAAAAATAAATGATATAATTAATTATAAAGTTGGTGAGAAATATGATTTTACGTTCAATTGAGTTTATTACTTCAGCTGTCAAAGTTACAGATTATCCTGAAGACAAATTACCACAAATTGTTTTTGCTGGAAGATCGAACGTCGGTAAATCATCATTTATCAACTCGATTCTAAACGTAAAAAATATCGCTAGAGTTAGTCAAACACCAGGTAAAACAAGACTTATTAATTTCTTTATGATAAACAAAGAGTTCTATCTTGTCGATATTCCTGGGTATGGTTACGCAAACGTCTCAAAACAAGAACTTATTAAGTTCGCCGAGATGATTGATGAATATCTAGCAAATTCACATATCGCTTTAGGCGTACTTTTGCTTGATATTAGAAGAATACCTAATGAAGATGATCTCTTAATGTATAATTACTTTAAACAAGTGGGATTTAATACCTTAATAGTCCTAACAAAGGCAGATAAATTATCGAGCAATCAAAAACAAAAACAATTAAAATTAATCAAAGAAAAGCTTCAAGTAGGCGAACACATGATTACTTATTCAACCCAAACTAAAGAAAACCGAGATAAAATCTGGGAATTAATTCAGAAAGCAGTTGAGAATAATTATGAGTAACAAATTGTATGACGATATTGCAAAAGATTATGATTTTTTAGTATCTGATGATATTGAAAACTTTCGTTTTCCTTACTCAGAACATTCAATGGTTCATGAAATAATCGCTGAATACGTATCGGAACCAAACAAAGAAGTTCCCCTAAAAGTCTTAGATATAGGAATCGGTACTGCTTCATTATATGAAAAAATCATGCCGGAAAAAATTGAACTAACCGGCATTGATAACTGTGAAGCTATGCTGGAAATCGCTAAGTTAAGAGTTCCTGAAGCTAATCTAATCAATCATAACATTAAAAAAGGACTACCAAAAGAGCTTAGTGATGAAAAATATGATTTCATTATTATCAGTTATGTTCTAATGAATTTTGATCTTGAATTCTTCTTATACTTTATTGAACTATTCAAAAAACATTTAGCACCTTTTGGAAAACTTTTAATTGGCGATATCATGTTTTACAGTGAGAACCAAAAGCAAAAATTCCTTCGTGATAATGAAATATTAGAAGATCATAATCTATATCTACATGTTTATGAAGAGATATTAGAAAGATTAGATGATCACTTCGATTTAAGCTTTATGGAAATTAACCAATATACCGGTTTAATTATTGTCGAGAAATTATACCAAAACTCTTTACAATACGAAGAAACTTTGGTACAATACAAGTCAAATACAGAGAAGTGGAAGAGTACTCATCCTGAGAAAAAAAGCGAGTAAACTAATTGGTGTGAAGTTTGCCTCATAAGGTTGAAGAAGGTAGCCATGGAGTAGATTAGATGAACATAATAAGTAGTTTAATCCGTCTTGCCAGCGTTATTTGGTCTTAATAAGTGCTAGATTTATATCTAGAACAAAGGTGGTACCACGGAGTTTAATTCGTCCTTTTTTAGGACGAATTTTTTTTAGGAGAAAATCATGGAAGAAAGCTACATTAAAAGAATAAGAAGCCTTGTCGGTAATGAATATCTTATGGTTAATGCCACTGCAGTAGTTATTGTGAATGACTTAGGAGAGGTTCTCCTAGAAAAACGCAGTGATAATAATCTTTGGGGGTTACCGGGTGGATTAATAGAGTTAAATGAAACAATTAAAGAAGCCGCAATTAGAGAAGTCAAAGAAGAAACTAATCTTGATGTCTCTCTTACTAAATTTATCGGAATTTTCTCTAATCCTTTTATGAGATGGAAAGAAAAAGACTATGCAAAAGTCTTCACCTTCGCTTTTACTGCTAAAGTAATCGGCGGAGAATTAAAAGTCAACGACCACGAATCGCTCTTAATGAAGTATTTTGCTTATGAAGAACTACCACCGCTACATTCCATGGACACTATAGAAATAATTGAACAATACTATAACTTTAACAATATTACGATAGAGGGTGAAAGATATGATGGATAAAAAATACAATCCGAAAGAAGTAGAACAAGGGAAATATGAGTTTTGGTTACAAAACAAAATGTTTTCTTCAGGTGATATGAGCAAGAAACCTTTTACAATTGTGATTCCACCGCCTAATGTTACTGGTAAACTACATTTGGGTCATACTTGGGATAATACCTTACAAGATATTATTATCAGAAGAAAAAGAATGCAAGGATATGACGCTTTGTACCTACCTGGTATGGATCATGCCGGAATCGCTACTCAAGCTAAGGTTGATGCTTTACTTAAAGAACAAGGAAAAAGTCGTTACGACATGGAACGTGACGAGTATTTAGACGTTGCTTGGCAATGGAAAGAAGAATATTCTAACTTTATCCGTAAGCAGTGGAAAACCATGGGATTATCACTTGATTATTCAAAAGAACGCTTCACCCTTGATGAAGGCCTTTCAAAAGCCGTTAATAAGGTGTTTATTGATCTTTTTAACAAGGGGTATATCTACCGTGGCGAAAGAATCATTAACTGGGATGTTGAAGCTAAAACCGCCCTTTCTAATATTGAAATCGAACATATTGAAACTGAAGG
>CAZMMT010000096.1:0-3387 GCA_964567465.1 uncultured Candidatus Izemoplasmatales bacterium
AAATGATTTCAGCATAGAAGAAAACTGGATGACCAAGCTCATATGCTTCTACAATGCCATGATGTAAAATTGTTTTTGAAATATAACCGTTAAATAAAGGAATACCACTAATTCCTAAAGCAGCTATTAAAAATGTAATGGTTGTAAATGGCAATTTTTTCCATAATCCACCAAGTTTGTACATATCAAGTTCTTTGGTGTGGTAGTAAATAACTCCTGCAACCATAAACAATAATGATTTAAATAATGCATGGTTTATAATATGATACATTGCGCCAGTCAAACCCATTGCTCCTTCATATCCCAAATAAAGAGCAACACCGATTCCTGTTATAATGTATCCCATCTGGCTGATCGAATGATAAGCCAGCATCTTTTTGATATTAGCTTGCTGAAGCGCTAAGAAAACGCCAAGCGCCATTGTTATAATACCAGACCAGATAATTATTGCGCCTATATTAGTAGCTGCTTGCCATAATGGATCATCGATTCCAGCAACTGCTTCTCTACTCGGGAAATAATAACTCGTTGCCACTCGGATAATTCCAAAAGCACCGATTTTAATCATAACCCCGGACAACAGCGCACTTGCAGGGGTTGGAGCTACAGGATGAGCTCTTGGCAACCAAACATGTACCGGTGCCATTCCTGCTTTAATACCAAATCCAAATACTAATAGCCCCATAATCCAATATTTTAGATTACCCAAAGTATCAAGTTTAGCAATTGCAGAGGTAAATCTTAAATCCCCTATATTAAAATACAACAGTATTATTGCTGTAAGGATTAAAAATCCACCAATTAAACCCATGATAATATAGTTATATCCAGCCTTGTAAGACTGCTCATTTTGTCCGTGAATGACTAACATATAAGATGTTATTGTCATAATCTCAAAGAAAATAAACATCATCAACAAATCTCCGGAGCTAATAGCCCCAATAACGGAACTGTAAGTCAAAGCTAGAAAGAATAAAAATCTTGTCGTTTTCTTTTCGTGTGTCATATACTCATGAGCATAGACCATTACAAAAAACCAAATGAAAGCGGAAAGAATTAAAACTGCATAACCTAACATATCAATTCTCAAGGTTAAGCCGATACTAAATATTTGAGGAATATCAATTAATAATGTTTTATTTAAAACAATCGGATACATCAATACAATAATAACTAGAGTTAAAAATCCCATATAGATTACAGATTTATCACGATGCTTTACTGATTTCTCGCCATATTTAAGTTCAACAACAGCTCCAATAATTGGTATTACAATAATAATTACTATCAAGTAATCTACCCAATTTGATTCAAGTAAATCTAAGAACCAAACTGAATTGACGATTGTCTCATTAATTCCAAACCAGTTAGAAGCGAAACCAATAAAATAGATAAGCAAAAACATACTCAGACCAACAAGGTATGAATTTGATTTAACCATCGAATCGAATATTTTCATTTTCGGAAATTTAATCATAGAAAACCCTACTTTTTTTTATGGTAATAAGCTATTAGCCGCCGCTTCAATAAATATCATAATTTGATTTGGAAATAAACCTACAATTACTATCAATACGCCCAACAAAACTAATGGCGCAATCATAGTTCTTGGTGTAGGTTCAATAGATTTCAAACGATAACGATATTTTTCGTTTTTCAAAAAAGCTAAAATTATAATCGGTAAATAATAGATTACATTAAGCAAACTACTTACTATAAGAATTACTAAAAAGATAATTTGGTTTTGATCTAAAACAGCGACTCCTAGATTAAGTTTTGAAATAAAACCACTTGTTAATGGTATTCCAATCATACCTAAAGCGGCGATTGAAAATACCCCCATAGCAACAGGCATGATAAAGCCCATTCCATCAAAGTCATTAACTTTTCTGGTCTTTTTATAATAAATAATTTCACCCACTGATAGAAATAACGCTGTTTTCATTAAACCGTGGGATAATATATGGAAAAATGCCGCTCGCAATCCTTCAAAACTTAATAATCCGATTCCTAGTAAAATATAACCCATCTGAGCTACTGATGAATACCCAAGCATTCGTTTTACGTCCTTTTGAGCAATCGCAAACACCGATCCCATAATCATCGCTACACCTGCTAGGACTAATAGAATTGTTGAAATATTCATTTCATTCAATATGTCTAATTTAAAAACTCTAAATAAGACTTTAACTAAAATCAAGATGTATACTTTAATAACGATTGCCGATAGAATCGCACTTGAAGTTGAAGGTGCCGCTGAATGGGCATCGGGCAACCAAATATGAAAAGGAAAGATGGCTGCTTTAATTCCTAAACCGATAATCATAAAGCCTAAGGCTACTATTATATTGACTGGGTAACTAGCATAAGCATTTTGAATGCTTTCTGAAATCAAAGTTATATTTGTGAAACCAGTGGCCATATAGATTAAGGCTACACCAAAAAGGTAAGATAAAGAACCAAGTTCATTCATCATTACATATCTAAAAGCTGAAGTATATGTATCTTTCTTTTTCTTAATCGATATAATAGCACAAGTTGTAATCGATAAAATCTCGATAAAAACATAGGTATTGAATAAATCATTTGTGTATAAGATCCCAAACATTGACATTAAAAGGATAAACAATAAAACATAGTATCTTCCGTACTCAGTTTTTTCAATACCTTCGGTAGCGTCACCACTTGAGTAAATATATATTATTGCGGCTAATCCGGCAATAATTGTTGTAAATAACGCTGAAAAAGGATCGACAATAAATTCGATACCAAATCTTGCCTCATGGCCACCAAAAGTATAATGGATGACTTCAACATTATTCACATACCATAATAGATAACCGGATGAAATAAGAACTAATCCCAATACAATAAATCCTAATATTAGTGTTATCTTAAATGGCTTTCTTTTTAATAAAGGAATAACCAATGCCATTATCAAAAACAGCAAGAGGTTAATTATTGGCAACTGTTCAATGTTCATTGTTTTCCTCGCTAATCAGTTTCGACAATTCTTTCTGGTCGATAGTTTTATAATTCTCGTAGATTCTTACTACTAAACTTAAAGAATATACAGTAATCGATACTACTACAACGATTCCAGTCAATATAAGAACTGAAGGAATTGGGTTAATGAAAAGTTGATCTTCAACTTCAGGATTAACAATTGGTGGTACACCACCAGTAACATTACCAATTGCAACAAAGAATAAAAATACTCCCGTTCCCATAATATTTATTCCCATAATTCTTTTGATAAGATTGCTGTGAGTTACAACAATTCTCAATCCAATAACAAATAAAGCAATAGCTCCTATATAGTTAATGTTTTCAATTATTTTATCTAGCCACATATTAAACCCCCTCATCAATCAAGAGATTGAAAAG
>CAZMMT010000097.1:0-3378 GCA_964567465.1 uncultured Candidatus Izemoplasmatales bacterium
GTATATAAAAGAGCACTACGATTTTAAGAACATAATTATCAATAAGCGTTTAATTATTTTTGAAACATAAAAGATGCCTCACGGCATCTTTTCTTTTTTTATTTGATATGGTGCATCAGCCAATGTTTCTTTTCAACATAACCGAGTTTTAATGCGATGTGTGATGAGGTTGGGTTAGCAGCGTCCCAAAGCGGTTTATAACCTTTTTTAAATGATTCTTCTACGAAAAAGCTAGCTAAAGTTGTGCCAATTCCTTGATTGCGATATTTGTCAAAAGAATCATAACCAACTCGATAAGTAACTTCGATTTTATCGGTATTACCAATCGGATAATTTGTCACAGCGAATCCATGAACTATGCCTTCTTCATTCTCTAAAACCAAACCAAAACCAGTTTCTAAAAAGTCTTTATTTATAAAAAATTTATCAATAATTTCATGCTTTAACATGCCTTTTTCCAAGTGTTTCTTATCCACAGGGATAATTTTTAGTTCCTTAGGCAAAGGTTTTCTAATTTTTTTAAGTTCATCTAAAGAAATTTTCGATTCATCAAAAAACATTCTTGGATGACTATCAATATTTTTTCCAAAAGTTTCAATTAAAAATAAATCCCAATCGTTGGTTGGGGAAATTATCCAGCTTCCACTCTTAAGAAGATTTATCGCTTCTTCTTTACTTATAACATTTGGATTGCCTACTAAAAGAAATGCTGGGGCTGCGAACAAAATTGCTGCTTTCGGATCTTTTATGTCATTTACATAGAGTTTATAGTCCATAACATTAACAGCGTGCTCTAGATAAAGTTCAAAAATCGGATATTCTTTAAACAAATAGAGAAATTCACTTTTGTTTTCCACTAATTCAACCAATCTCGCCACCTCTTTATTACATATATATTTTTAAAATATCTAACTAATATTAGTAATTATTATAACATTTTCTTTTTAAGATTAAAGTTGGTGTCAATAAATTCCTTATACAAACAAAAACTTTTGTTTTATGATTACTAATAATGTATAATATATGAGTATAAAATTAATCAATTTTTCACGAAAATTCTTATTAAAGGAATCTATTATATGAAGACTGAAATTTTTCAAGCAGCTGATTTACAAAGACTTGAAATCAGAGAAAAAATTAAAAATAGAATAAACTGTGATGAATTGGTAGTGTTCCCTACCGAAACTGTTTATGGTATAGGTGCTAATGCTTTATCAGAAACTGCTGTAATAAAAATTTTTGAAGTTAAGGGAAGACCATCCGATAATCCTCTAATTGTTCATTTAAGTGATAAAAATGACGTTTATAAATATGCAAAAAATATTTCTCCATATGCTTCTATACTAATGGATGCTTTTTGGCCTGGTCCGTTAACTTTAGTTTTTGAAAGCAATGGCAGCTTCCCATCTGTTGTGACGGGAGGTTTAAAGACGGTTGCGATTAGAGTTCCCTCTCATAATATCGCAAGAGAGATTATCCAATTAGCTGGAGTGCCTATTTGTGCACCATCAGCAAATATTAGTGGTAAACCCTCTTCTACTTTGTTTTCACATGTAAAAGATGATTTCGATGGTTTGGTATCAACAATCATTGATGGAGGCTCAACGGAAATCGGTTTAGAATCAACTGTGCTAGATTTGACTGTTGAAGTTCCTTCAATATTGAGGCCTGGAAAAGTTACACAAAGGATGATTGAAGACATTTTAAAGATTAAAATTGAAAATCATAGCGAAAAATTACTTGAAGACGCACCTAAGTCTCCTGGTATGAAATATAAGCATTACGCACCAAAAGGCAAAGTAACCTTAGTAGAAGGTGAAAGTGAAAATATCATCGCATATATTAATAATCAAGCTTCACTTCATAAATTCAAAAAAGTTGCCTGTCTTTGCCCAGACGAGTTCGAAAAAGGTTTAAATCTAGAAACGATTATAAAATTAGGATCAATAAATAAACTTGAAACCATTGGTGAAAATTTATTTAAATCGTTAAGACTGATGGATGAATTAAATATCGATTACATTTTTATTCCTGTAGTAAGTTATGAAGGATTGGGTGAAGCGATTATGAATCGCTTACTTAAAGCTTCTAATCATAATCTAGTAAAAGTTTAACATTTAGTATTAATAAGGAGTCATCTGATGAATAAAAGTTTTCATTTCTTGACTAAAATTTATAATAACCGCTGGTTTCAAGTTGTTTTAGGTTTTATCGCATTTATTAGTTTAGGTACTGTATACTCTTACAGTATTTTAAGAGTTGAAATCCAAAGAGAATTTCAAATTGGTTCTACCCTAAGTGGTTTACCTTATTTGACATCGCTTTTTTTCTATGCTTTAACTATGTTTCTGTCTGGTAGATATTTGTCAAATTATAAGCCTTCAAGAATCATGGTAATTGGTAGTCTATTAGTCTCTATCGGTTGGATACTTTCTAGTTTTACCTCAAGCATCTATGTTCTCATAATTACTTATGGAGTTGTTATGGGAGTTGGTGTTGGATTAGTATATGGTATTCCGATTATTGTAATTCCTAAATGGTTTCAAAAACATAAGGGATTAGCTGTAGGTTTAGTATTAGCGGGATTCGGTCTTAGTCCTTTACTGACCTCTCCAATAACCCAATTAGCTTTAGACAATGTCGGACTATCTAGAACCTTCTTGATATTTGGGATAGTATTTATGTTTTTATTACCTTTAATTTCGATCCTTTTCCACAATCCACCGGAAATTGAAGTTTCTAAATTATTAAGCAATGATAAAAACATTCTAGGTGGTTCTAATATAATCAAGACCAAGAACTTCTGGTTACTATATTCAAACTTTATTCTTGGAACAACAACCGGTTTGATGGTAATAGGAGCTAGTAGCGTAATTGGGGTTAATTATTATCAACTAGAAATTCATGTAGTAGCTTATACAATTGCATTCTTCGCAGTCATGAACGCAATTGGAAGGCCGATATTCGGTTCGTTAAATGACATATTAGGTACAAAGAAAACTATCGTCTTGATTCATCTAATAACGATTATTTCCGCTTTAGTTGTAATACTAAAACCCTTCAATCCATTTATTTCTTTCGTTGTTGGTTTTTCACCACTATGGATGATGTTAGGAGGCTGGTTAGCTTTAGCACCAGCAGCTACGCATGCTTTATTTGATGAAAGTAATTACTCTAAGAATTATGGTTTAGTTTTTACTGGTTATGGATTTGGAGCTATTATCGGAGTTGTATTTTCAGGAAGAATAATTGATAGCAATTTAAGTCTTGAATTTTTGTTTATCCCAATAATTATAATAAGCATCTTATTAATAATCATAACTTCCTTACTTTTAAAGAAAAAAGACAATTAATAAAAAAAATAAGACTCATATCATT
>CAZMMT010000098.1:0-3304 GCA_964567465.1 uncultured Candidatus Izemoplasmatales bacterium
TGACTTGTTTGAGGGAACATATCCACTGGAGCTATTCTATTAATAGAATAATTATTCTCTAAAAGGTATTCTAAGTCTCTTGCTAAAGTTGCTGGATTACAAGATATATAAATAACCTTAGGGAACTTCATTTTAACTATGGTATTTAAAAGCTCTTTAGAACAGCCTTTACGAGGTGGGTCAACTATAATAGCATCGAAATTGAAACCTTTCCATTTTTCTAGTACTTTATCAATATTTCCTAATTCAAATAAAGCATTTTTGACGCCATTAAGTCTAGCGTTTCTTTTGGCGTCGTTTACTGCGGATTTTACTATTTCAACACCGAAAACTTTATTGACTTTGTCTGATATTGAAATTGCAATTGATCCAATACCACTATAGGCATCAATTACTCTTTCGTTGCCCGTGAATCTAGCAAATTCAATAACCTTCTTATAAAGTCTTTCCGCTTGTAGAGTATTAACTTGGAAGAAAGATCTAAAACCAATTTCAAATTGTTTTCCTAATATTTCGTCTTTAATATAATCTCTTCCATGAACTAATCTAATTTCTTCATCCGAAAATGGACTTTCATCTATTGTTTTAGAAATTCCGATTCCTACAACTTCTGGTAAGTTCTTAACAATGCTTTCAACAAACTCAACTTCATTAGGTATTTCGTCTGTACCGATGTTAAATAAAACAGAAATTTCTTTATTCTTACTTGATTCCCGTATAACAGCTGATTTTAATACACCAGTATTATCTAAAGAATTGAATGCTTTAATTTCATATTGATTAGCTAAATTTCTTATTAAATTTAGCAATTCAAAAGATTTTTTTTGCATTATGTGGCACTCTTGCAAATTCACAACATGATGAGATTTTGCTTTAAAAAAGCCAGCCTTAATTCCTTTATCTCCCTGAGAAAATTTAATTTCAATCTTGTTTCGATAATGATAAGGGTTAACCATCGTAATAATATCTTCAATTATGATGTCAGCTTGATTTAATTTTTTCGCCATAAGCTCTAATCGATACTTTTTAAAAGCGGCTTGGACATCATAATCCATATGCATCAATTCACATCCACCACACTCATAAAAATGTTTACACTTAGGAGCTTGACGGTACGGACTACGGTTTAATCTTTCGATAACCTTACCGAATCCATAACTTTTCTTTCTCTCTATAACTTCAATTTTAGCAGCTTCACCCTTTAATAAATCTTCAACAAAAACTGTGTAACCATCATCTAACTTGGTTACACCTAATCCATCATGGGTTAAATCAACTGCTTTTACAACAAAAATATTATTATCCGACATTTTCTACCCTTTCTTATCTATAATAAAAAAGCACATAAGCCTCAATTTATTATACCACATTTTGTTAAAACAATGTAAGTTTAAAAATAAAAAGCCAGATTAACTGGCTTTTATAGATGTACATAGGTTTTCTTTTTGTAGTATACCAAAATCACAACTCCTAGACCAAATGTACATAGTATGTATAAAGAGATAATTGAAAAATTTGAAATTATAATTCCAGCTAGCAAAGATGCTAGAGGTATTAATGCTTGAGATACGATATTTGATACACTTATTACTTTTCCGAGTTGATTCTGATCGATATTGTTTTGCATAATAATTTGAACCGGGACATTAAACGATGTTGAAGCTAAACCGGCTAGCAAACCAGAAACGACCGTTAAAATTAAAGTCAGATTTATTGAAATATAATTTAAGTAATAAAGTATCATTACTGAAGCCATCAAGGCTATAGCTACACCCATAGCGAAGACCGACCTCATTAAACTCTTCCCGTAACTTTTCTTTTTTGGAGCTTTTGCGAGTATTAAAGCCATTACTATTCCAGCGACTGAAAAACCTATTAATATAATTGAATACCAATTTTCTACTGTCAAAAAATTCATAAAAAGATAATTAGGCTCAGAATTTAGTCCATAATCTATAAAATATGGGAAACCATTATTTAAAATTGGGACTATGAAGAAATTAAGAGATAATGCCATAATTAACAAACTAAACATAGCTTTATAATTATACAAATACTTCATACCACTTTTAATTTCTTCAAAAACCTTAATCTTTCGATCTTCTCGATGTTCAAAATGGTCGTATTTGATAAACATTTCCGTGACTGCAGAAATCAAATAGGCTAATCCATTAATGAAAAATATGATATAGATATTGAAAGCGGAAAACATGATGCCACCCAATATAAGTCCGGCAATATTCTGTAGACTCATTGAACCATGTAATAAACTGGATGCTTGTGGCAATTCATCTTCAGTAACAATAAACTTTAGCAAAGAGCCGCTTGCAGGATTGAAAAAAGCTGAGTTTAAACCTAAAATCACATTCATTGAAAACAAAGCAATTAACTTAATATTTGAAGCTGGATCCAAAAAAATAATTAATCCAACTGATAATATAACAAAACCTCTTACATAATCAGTTAAATACATGATTCTAACCTTATTTATTCGATCAGCTAAAACCCCTCCAAAAGGCATAAATATTAATAATACCAAACCTGCAATCCCTAAATATATCCCTTGAACTAAAGGGGCATATGTTTCACCATATACCTCTTTAGCTATTCTAAGAACATATAGACTCATCACAAAATTAAATAATATGTGCGCTACATTCGAAACTAAAACTCCGTAAAACAACAATGTGTAATTTTTGTTTTTAAATACGTTAACTTTACTTGCCATGGGGTCCTCTATTCTACGAGTATTTTAATTATATCTCCATCCGCAGATTTTACATTTACGATTTCACCCATAACTCCTGAGTTGATCATACCGATTAGTTCGTCAATGTCCAAATCAAAATCTTCAGTATCTACTTTCATAATCTTTTTGTTTTTTAGAAGTTTTGCAAATTCGATTGGTAGTTCAACTCTTACTTCATCGCCGTCAGCTGAATCTACAAGGATCTTCAACATTCTAAATTGATTCTTCTTGCTTTGAACAGGATACTCTTCTTTTTCTTCTGATGCTCCTAATGAATTTAATAATTTTTCTGCTTGTTCAGCGTTGATAACATTTTTTGATAAAAGATCTAATATTTTCAGTCTTTCTGCCTTTAAATCATTATTTCTTGCCATTTTCTTTTTCCCCCTTATTTTAATTTAGCTAGCAATTCAGCTGCTTCTTCAGGTGTAATTTCACCTTTATCTATTTTTTCTAAGATTTCTACTCTTGATGTGTCTGGTGTTTCATCAACTTTGTCTTCTTTTTCTTCTTTTTCTTCTTTACCGTCTAGTTGGTATCCTAATCCTACTACTA
>CAZMMT010000099.1:0-3280 GCA_964567465.1 uncultured Candidatus Izemoplasmatales bacterium
TCTTTGAAAAATCACCTTCGTTTTTCAAATGATCTAAGCTTTTATATTGTCTAACTAACCCATCAGAGCGTAAAACACTTTTTTCATCTTGATTTAATATTCTGATTGGCGATTGGTAATACATGAAAATATTTTTATTTAAGTAATAATCATTGAATTTATCAGGATAAACTGCAATATAAGATTCAACCAAATCCATAATGTAGGTAAAATGATCAATCCAATAGCCTTCGCCGAAGTTACTTTCAATTCTCATATCACTATTATCAATAATTTCTGATAAATACTTTTCTTCATTTGTTAGTACTTCAATTTCGTTTCTTTCAACGAAATTGACCAAGTCACCTGGGGTGAATTTTCTTGAGAATAACTCATCAAGTCTTTCTTTGTTTTTGCCAAAATGAAGATGAATTAAGTTATTTCTTTGTTTTTCCCTAATTCTATAGGAGATTCCATTTACCGATAATGGATTATATCCGTCTAGTTGGATCAAATTACCAAATTGATAAACATTGAAGAACTTAACTTCTTTATGAATTAAAGAATCTAATCTTCTATTTTGACAAACATCTCTGAAATTTCCAGGTCCTGTCGAGTAATACTCTGGAGCTAAAGAAAAGAAATTGTAATCTCTTTCTAAATCTCCATGCTTTCTAGCATATACATGGTAGATTTGACTTCCTATTTTTATCGGATATCCACCTCTAAGAAGATTGTCTAGATAATTTTGTTTAATATAAGCGTCAAACTCTTTATAAGCAGTTTCAGTTTCAACATCTTTTAATAAATCGTTAATTATATCTTTCGCTTCTACTTCTTTATCTTTGATGTAATCAATGTTTGTTAAATCATTAATTATCATTCTCAAGCGTTCAAGTGAATGCGTATGTCCTGCTAAGGCATAAAGTTCGTAAGAATCCTTTAAAGTTATTGTTTTAGCGATAAAAGCAGCTGGTACTTTATTCTTATTTACTTGTTCTTTTTTCAAAATCTCCTTAACACTTGAGTTAACAAAACTAATCGGGATACTTTTAGAAGTGTCATAAGCGAAGATTAAATCTCGATCTGCAATCAAATCTAAACGACCGCCATTATCAAAACCAACGTAGAAGTTTCCTTCTCTTACTTCTGAAACAACAGCACTATCTCCTGTTGAACCTCTTAATTTATAAAAGCCAAATTTTTCTTCTAGACATTCAACGTCCATCCAACTTTGTAAAAGATTTGATAAAGACTTAAACTCATCAGTTCTAACTCCTGCAGGAAGAATTTCTGCCAATCCATCGATAATTTCTAGATCTTTTTTGTCGGTGTTAAGATTATCAATTTTTACTGTTCTAACCAGTGCTGGAATCTCTTCGTTAGGTAGACCGAAATATCCGATAGTAACTTTAATATTTAATTCCGGATTAATTTCTTCGATACTAACTTTATGCGGTTCAATAATTATTTTGTTTTCAAAGTTATTATTGATATTAAAAGGTTCATATATTTTTCCATTTAATTTGATAAAAGTTCTAAACCCATCTCTACCTACGTTTTCATAAGCTTTATTAGCAGAATGAAACAATGTGATTGGATGGTTTTTATCTTGTAAACCAAATCCGCTAATCAATTGTCCGCGGTTAACATAGAATGCCCAAAGCGGAATACCTCTCTTACCAGCAAGCCCTGGTAAGAAATTAGCGAAAGTCTTTTTTTTATTGTAATTCTCAATTATGAATTGAGAGTTATCGTAATAATATTCTTTATTCTTCATCAATTATTCTCCTTTATAAACTATAGTCATGATACTTCTTTTTTCTAGTTTAAGTGTCGTATTATTTTTGTTATTGATGGTAAAATTATAATCATTTTCTGTTTCATTTAAGAGAATAATCACAACCGAATCATCAGGATTCTTAAATGCGATTTGCTTAACTTCTTGATTACTACATTCTGAATAAACGCGATAAGCTCCAGAATTGATATGTTTTGAGAAGTGACCGATATAATAATAAGAACTATTAAAAATTAACTCATCCTTAATGGTGTCAGAAAGGATTGGCGCATCACAGTAATTACCAACATGATTGGGTCCGCCCATTTCATCTAACGTTAAGTTCCAATCGATGAAAGCCTCACACCAATTGCTGAAATCGCCAATGATGTTTCTAGCATATCTTTCACCAGTTTCGTAAACATTAGGATGTGGACCGCCTTCAATACAACCTTCAGTGAAAATAATTTGCTTATCTGGGAAAAGTTCATGAACTTTCCCAACATTTTTAAATTCTTCACTTACATACCAATGAATGGCTGTTCCATCTACGTATTTTGATGCTTCTTTATCGTTTAAAACAGCACTAGCTCTTTCAACTACGATATCCCGATTATGGTCCCAGATAAATAACTTAATATCTTTGAATTTCCCATTTTTTAGAGTAGGACCTAGATAATACTTGACAAAATCTCTTTCTTCTTCTCCTGTGTACAGACAAGAATCCCATGTTTGCTTAGCAGCTGGTTCATTTTGAACGGTAAGTGCAAAAGGTTTTAAACCTGATTTTACTATTTCATCAAGGAATTTGATGTAATAGTTCGCCCAAACTTGATTGAATTCCGGCTTTAGTTTCCCGCCTTGATTCATATTGTTATTTGTTTTCATCCAAGCTGGAGGACTCCAAGGCGATATCAACAATTCAATTTTTTTCTTCGCTATTGCTTCAGCGCGCTTAATTGTTGGGATAACATGCACGAACTCTCTTGAAATATCAAATGTTTTTAACTTAGAATCATTATCTTTCACATAGGTGTAATTTCCTAAAGAAAAATCACTGCTATTCATATGAATTCTTCCGAGGTTATATTTTAATCCTTCGTTTTGATCAAAATAAGCTTTTAATATCTTTTCTTGGTTAAGTCTACTCATCTTGTCTAGCGTATAACATGCAGACTCAGTGAATGCACCACCAAAACCTAAAATTCGCTGAAATTTAACTTTATTATCGACATTAATTACAAAATCCGGTTGACCTTTTAATTCAACCGGCATTAACTCATGACGATATTTACTATACTTTGAAGTTACGTAAACATTAATCATCAATATTTTCTCCTACGAAAACGTTTTCGTTTATATTATAACTAATTATGTAAACGCTGTCAATAAACTTTGCTCAAAAATGGAGGCGATATTAAAATGTGAAACTTTTACACAAAAAAATACTCACAATATTGTGAGTATTTATCTAGTATTTATAATATCTTAAAAAAGACTTAATTGTTTTCCGCAAAGTTT
>CAZMMT010000100.1:0-3115 GCA_964567465.1 uncultured Candidatus Izemoplasmatales bacterium
AGAAAAGCACTCAGTGGGGACTTGAGTGCTTTTCTTTGATTAGGGGATTTAAATTGGATCTTTTAATCCAGATCAAGGAGATTTGTGTTTATTCAGTTTTATTACTTTGATTAGCTTTTGCTTCTTGTAAACGTAATTGATTTCTGTTTACATATTGAGAATGCATGTTTTCATAATCTGCTTGGTACATTTGCTTTAATCCGGAGATATCAGGTTGTGATTTTTGACCATTTTCAACGGCATTAAAGTGGTTTTGCACCTTTGATTGTAATGCTTCAACTAGTTCATCTTTGATTGCTTGAGCACCAGCTTCAACTTGATTACGATATTGATTCATATGAGCTTCACATTCAATACCAAGTAAATCAATAATCTCTTTTGAAGTTAATAATAAGACATCTTCAAGAACTAATGTTTCATCGGTAGCTAGATAAGCTAAAACCAATTTTGCAAATCCATAACTGATTTCATATTCTTCGGCTAAAGCTTGGATTTCTGGATCGATTTCATGTTTTTCCATCACAACTGCACCGATAGCATTTTCATAGAAGAAGTTTTGCATCATAGTCTGTGTTTGGTTCATGAAGGCATTTTCTAACTCTTGATTAATACCAGCATTTTGAATCATTACAGCGTTGTCAGCTCTTTCAACATCGATGTAACCAGTTTGGACAGCGGCATTTAGGTAAAGTCTTAAAGCTTCTTGGTAATGTAATCCTTCAAGTTGAAGGCCTGCGCCAACAACTTCAGCGTCTTCATTCTTTAGCATATAGGTTAATACATAACCATTGCCATCAATAATAAAATCTACGCTTGGGTTAATATCAACAGAGAAATACATTGGTGCATTTTCGGAAACATTTTCTTTAGCTGTTTGAAGTCTAGTTTGGTTTCTAGTTCTATATTGAGCTTGTAAACTAGCAAAATTTTCCAAATAGTCATCTTTTACACCAGTCATGTCTGGTTGTGTTGCTGTTTCATCAATCACTGCTTGACGATGCGCTTGAACTTTAGCTTGTAAAGCTTCAACTAGTTCATCTTTTACAGCCTGGGCACCTGCTTCAATTTGGTTTTGATAACGATCACGATATTGATTTGCTTCAGTTACGAAATCGGTCATTAAATCTTTTGGTTCCATTTCAATAACTGTTTCTAGAACAGCATCTTCATTAGCTTCCATATAAGCTAATACCATTTTTGCAAATCCATATGTTACATCGTAAGTATCTACCAATTCTTTGGCTTCTTCGTCAACTTCTTCATTCTTTAGTACAACAGCTCCGATAGCATTTTCTTGGAAAAATGTTTGAAGTTTTGTTTCAACTTGCACCATAAATGCGTTGTTAACGGAATCTTCTTTGCCTCCTGCTTGAATCATTACGGCGTTATCGTTTCTGTCGGTATCAATATAGCCAGTATCAATTGCAGCATTTAAATATAAATGTAATGCTTCTTCATAATTCTTACCAACTAATTCAAGACCAGCTGCGATAACTTCAGCTTCTTCATTGCGGAATCTTAATGTTAAAACATTTTCTTCAGCATCCAAAACAAAATCAACCGCTGGATTCATTTCTAAAGACAAGTATGTGTAATCTGAGTATTCTACTTCGTCAGTCTCAGAACAAGCTACTAAGCCTATTCCTACAAATAACAATGTTACTAATAAGAGAAATTTTTTCATAATTTTCACCTCTTTTTCCCTTTCATCATAATAAACGTATGAAAGTTAAGTTTTATTGGTTTTATATTTTTTGGAACTCTTTGAGTGTATTAGCACGCTACATTACTGGTGTACATTTTTAATGAGAAGAAAACAATTTTTAAGACTATGCTTTTATTTAAGATATTATTTGATAAAATTGATATATAAAATATATAATGAGGTACTGAAGATGAACAATATGATTGGAAATACCCCACTTTTAATTATCACTTATAAGTATAAAGGTGAAGAACGAGTAATATATGCTAAGGCTGAATATTATAACTTGACCGGTTCAATTAAAGACCGGATTGCTAAACATATAATATCAGAATCTTATAAAGATGGTACTTTGAGGAAAGATATGCCAATAGTAGAAGCTACAAGTGGAAACACAGGCATAGCCTTTGCAGCCCTAGGCGCAATGTATGGACATCCAGTTCATATTTTTATGCCTGAGTGGATGTCGAGTGAAAGAAAGCAAATAATTAAAGGTTATGGAGCTATCTTGCATGAAGTGACCTATGAAGAAGGCGGATTCTCAGGATGTGTTAGACTAGCTGATGAGTTTGCAGCGAATAATGGCGGCTTTCGTCCACAACAGTTTATTAATCCTTATAATGTAGAAGCTCATTATCTCACGACTGGCCTAGAAATTTGTACTCAACTGGATAAACTTGGGATTGAACCTCATTGCTTTGTGGCAGGAGTTGGAACCGGCGGAACGATCATGGGTGTTAAAAAAAGATTTAAAAGAAGATATCCGGATGTGAAAGTATTTCCTCTAGAACCAGCTCAATCAGCTTTTATGACAACTGGTAATCCTGGTACTAAACACCGAATTCAAGGTATAGGTGATGGATTTTTACCAGAGATAGTAAAAATGAATGAGTTAGATGAGGTGCTTGTAGTTGATGATGGTGATGCAATACTCATGGCTAATTTATTAGCTAAGAAATTAGGTCTTGGTGTAGGGGTATCCAGTGGAGCGAATTTTATTGGAGCGGTTTTAGCACAAAATATGTATGGAAAAAGCGCTAATACAATTACGATATTTAGTGATGATGCAAAAAAATACTTATCTGCCGCTGGAGGGTTAAGCGAGACTCCTAAGCCTGGTTTTATTTCTAATGATATTGAACTTATAAGCGTTGACGCCGAATGTATTTGCGATAAACGCATCATTAATGGTGTATGCGATAAGTTTTAAATTGAGAAAACAATAAAAAAAATCGCTTAAACCAAATTTGGATTAAACGATTAATTGAAGTATTTTGTAAATAAAGCTTAGTTGACAAAACTAAGCTTTTTATACTTATTTGAAATTAAAGTGGAAGAACAGTTTTATTGAATTCTTGATTTATGACTTGTGCCATAGCACTATAAAAAGCTGAAAAGCCACAAAAGATT
>CAZMMT010000101.1:0-3045 GCA_964567465.1 uncultured Candidatus Izemoplasmatales bacterium
TCTTTACTCAATAACTCTAAATACTTGTTTTGATAGGGCATTCTTATTTCTCCTTATTTTTATAAAGCGTATAATAATCCTAATAAAAGACCAATAAATGTTCCAATAGCGTAACCGATTGAACCAACAATCAGGCCAGGTGCGGTTAAGGAATCATTTTTAAGTTGTTTAGTAATAGCCGGTATAAATGCCGGCCCATAAATTCCAGCAGTAGCGCAAACGATCATGCAATCAGCATCAATTTTAAAGAACCTAGATACCACCATCGCTACTACAAATGATCCAATGGTAATAATCCCATAAAGTAGAATTAGTTTTGAGAAATCGCCGGTGATTTCTGAGAAATTAATTGAAGATGCTAAAGCGAAGGAAAAGACTAAAATTAGGTAATGGCCAACAATATTATTCCCCTTGGTTTCTCTTACCTTTTTATTGAATGAACCAATAATCCCAAAGACTGTAACTGATATCAAAAGACTAGGAATTAAAGCATCAAACATTCTGCCATCTCTCATCCCTTGGATAACCCAAATCAAAATACCAATACCGGCACCTGCTACAGCCATCAAAAAAGCTAACAAAACATTTTTTAATAAAGGTTTATTAGTTTTAAAATCTTTAACGTTAAATTCTTCAGAATTTTCAATAAATGTATCTTCTGTTAAATAAATGCTTTTACTGTCCTTTAAAAACAATTTTACAAAAGGTTTAGCTAAAGTTAGTAAAAATACATAGAACACAGCGCCAATAATAATATCCGAAAGATTAGCTAGAGCAATTGTTTGGGAATCAAGTCCGAAAATATTAAATATCGCATTAAAGTTTGGCGTTCCACCAGTATAAAGACCAATAGCTCCGGCAGAAAGATAAGCTCCATCAGGTATATTCTTACCAAAGAGATAAAACACTACTGTCGTAACAACCACAACACTAACTATAAGTATCAAAAAAGATACTAAAACCATTTTGGATAACTTCTTAGCTTGTTTTAAATTGGAACTAAAAAGCAGTAATGGAATACCAATCGCAATAGCTCCGAAAGAACTGATTTCTCCCACATCTTTATTTAAAGAAAAATCTAAACCCGCTAAGTTAATCAAATAAATTATTAAAGCAACGAACAAACCGAATAAATAGGCAGAGCCGATAGTTCCAAGCATTTTTGTCAATTTAAAATCCTTAAAACGAATTATTAGATACGGTATGAAAAAGATTAATATTATCTGTAAAGCAATTATCATATAAGTCACATATCCTTTCCAAAGATTCTATATACTTTCTTAACTTCACCGCCAAATTTTGAAAAAGAAGTCATTGATTTAAAATTCTCTTCCATAATAGTTCCGGCTTCAAAACTCTTTATCCCCAGCTTTTTAAAGCCTTCGTATATTTTATCATAAATCGCAATAATTAGCCCAGAACTCTGATACTTCGGTACAACATATTGCATCATCGCTCTCGAACGGTTGATATATTTTTTTGCTCTTAAGAATTTAAAGATATTAAGTCTACCTTTAGTTAACTTGAATATTTGATTATAATCTAACAAGCAAACTGCAAAACCAATTGGTTCTTTAGTATCTTTTTCTCTAGCAATAATAACAATCTCTTTTTTTATCAAAGGTTTTAAATTTTTAGCAACTTTTTTTATCATTTCAAGTGAAGGAGCTTCTTGGTAGAGAACTTCAGTTGTTGCTACATCAAATATTTTATGAATATCTTCTAATTCCTTGTCAATATTTTTTAAATCTATTGTTGAAACTTCCACATTAAATCTTCTTTTAAACATTGAAACCAAGGCATTTAACTTTCTTTCATTTTCTTCGCTTATGACCGGTTGTAAAGAAACAGTGTCATGAATTTTTCTATATCCGTAGTTAATCAGTAGTTTTTCATAATAAGGATAATTATAACTAGTAAATATTACTGGATCATCATCAAATCCTTTGACAAGAATTCCTCTTCTATTATCAGGATCAAATGGTGAATAAGTACCTTCAGAATAGAATATATCATTATTCTTCATATCTTCTTCCATATATCTAAATAATGCATTAGAAACACTAGGATCATCTATACAATCAAAATACGAGAAGTAACAAGTCATCAGTTCATTCTTTGGATTATATTTAAAAGTGTAGAGTAATCTTCCCAGAACTTGATCACCATCAAAAAAAAGAATTGCTTTTGAAGATTTACTCTTTAAAACTTCTTTTTTCAACTCTTTCAAAACAATATAAAAAGAAGGATATATATAATGCCCGTTATCCTTATATAAATCCTTAACAAAATAAATAAATCTTTTTAAGTCTTTAACACCCAAAACTTCTTTAATCATCTTTTTCCCATATTCCCTATGATAGTATTATTTTATCAAAAAAAGCTTAAATAAACAACAATAGAAAAGTAAAAACACTACCCGTGGTAGTGTTTACATTGATGATGCTAGTGATGTCCAGCAATTGGACCTTCTTTAAATAAATTATCTTTCAACTCTTTGTCCAAAACCGGAAGTTTTCTTCTCAACCATTCCAAAGCCATGGCCGCATGTTCTACTTCTTCATCACGGTTATGTTTTAGGATTTCTTTTAGTTCTTCGTCCTTTGTAACATTTACTCTTTGATTATACCAGTCAACTGCCTCTAGTTCTTCAATCAATGATCTTAAAGCTCTAGTGATTTCTCTAGTTTCATCATCTAAAAGTTCAAATGGTTCATGATATTGATTCATAAAATTCATCTCCTTTTTTTATTATTATAAATATATTATAACATATTTTGCTTTATTTATAAAGTCTACTAAAAACAAAAAAAAGCCATGATTTTAAAATCACGGCTTAAATTTTGTTTTATGAACCTAGTATAATAGCAGCAATGATGAATGCTAATCCTGTAATGAAAAGGGGCAACCCTAAAACTCGATTCTCTTTATCGTCTTTCATCAAGATATATTCATAGTATGACAAGCCTTCAACCTTTCGTGTAAACATGCGTTTAAAGACAAAGCCAATTCCTCTAAATATCTTTGTTGCATTGGTGATGGTTA
>CAZMMT010000102.1:0-2911 GCA_964567465.1 uncultured Candidatus Izemoplasmatales bacterium
TTAAAGACTTAAAGAAATACTTTTTTATTAAACATAGTTTCTTTGGAAAAATAACAAAAACATTAAAAGCTGTAGATGGAATTAATTTTAAAATCTATGAAGGCGAAACTTTTGGTCTTGTAGGAGAAAGTGGTTGCGGGAAAACAACAGCTGGAAGAACTATAATCAGTTTATACGAAAATTCTGGTGGCGAAGTTTATTTTGATGGAAAACCAATATCAATTGGTTTCGAAGAATACAAGAACGAAATAATTGACTTAAAAGATCAATTAAAAGAAATATTGCTCCAAATTCCTAAGGAAGATACTGAAAGAATTCAAAAAATTAAAGCTTTATACAAAGAATTAGTAAGAATAATAAAATATAAGCTTTATAAAGCTAAAATTAGGCAAAGAAGGGTTAAACGTAATCGCGATCCAAGAGACATTCAAATGATTTTCCAAGATCCTTATACTTCACTAAACCCAAGAATGACAGTATCGGAAATAATCGCTGAAGGCATCAAGACCCACAAACTTTTAGAGGGCGATGCAATTAATGAAAGAGTTTATTACTTGCTTGAAACCGTAGGTTTAAAGCGAGAACATGCTTCAAGATATCCCCATGAATTTAGTGGTGGTCAAAGACAAAGAATTGGTATTGCCAGAGCTTTAGCGATGGATCCAAAACTTATAATTTGTGATGAACCTATTAGTGCTTTGGATGTTTCGATTCAAGCTCAAGTAGTAAATATGCTAGAAGATTTACAAGAAAAATTTGGTTTAACCTACTTGTTTATCGCTCATGATCTATCAATGGTTAAACATATTAGCGACAGAATCGGTGTTATGTATTTAGGTAAACTTATGGAGTTAGCGTCAAGTGATGATTTATATCAAGAACCACTTCATCCTTATACTATGAGTTTGTTATCATCTATACCATTACCAGATCCTGAAGCTAACAAAAAAAGTAAAAGAATTATCTTAAAAGGTGAAGTAACATCGCCAATTAACCCTAAGCCTGGTTGTAGGTTTGCAGGAAGATGCAAATACGCCCAAGAGAAATGCACACGAATCGACCCTCAAATCGAAGAAATCAAGCCTAAACACTTTGTTGCTTGCCATTTTGTAAGAGAAATTAATGATTTGAAATGATTGTAATTTAAAAAAGTTATAATTATTTGAAATAAAAATTAAAAGGAGGAGATTTGTATTTTTATGAAAAAATTATTTTTGGCTTTACTAGCCTTTGCAGCTGCATTTTCAATAATGAGTTGTACTGGCGGCGCTGACGATGCCATGGAATGGAATATCGGCGCAGACCCAAAAACATTGGATCCAGGCCTAAATGGCGCTAGTGATGGTGGAGACGTCATCAATAACACATTTGAAGGTTTAGTTAGAGAAAAGAACGGCGTTGTCTATCCAGGCATGGCCGAATCATGGACTGTTTCTGCAGACGGTCTTACTTATACCTTTACCATTAGATCTAACGCAAAATGGTCTGATGGAACAAAATTAACTGCTGACGATTTCGTTCGTTCATGGTTAAGAGGTATGGACCCAAGAAACGCTAGTGAATATTCTTGGATTTGGGAATACACTAACGTTGTAGGTGCTAATGAATTTGTTTTCGCAGACGCTGAAAGCACAGATGCACAACTAGACACACTAAAAGCTGCTGTAGGCATTAAATCACTTGAAGAAGGCGCAAAATTTGAAGTTAAACTAACAGCTCCAACAAACTGGTTTGTTTCTTTAATGTCTTTCTATCATTTCATGCCTGTTCCAGCTAATGCTACAATCGAAGGCGATGGTGCTTGGGCTAAGAATCCAGAAACTGCAATTTCTAATGGACCTTTCCACTTGACTTATTACAAAACTGGTGAAAAATTAACATTAGAAAAGAACAAACATTACTGGAATAATGATGAAGTTGGAATTGAAAAAATCAATGGTTATTTCATCGACTTAGCAACAACAGCTTATGCAAGATATGAAGCTGGTACAATGGATGTATTGAATGATGTTCCATCACAAATGATCCCTGGTCTAGCTGTAGCATCTCAAGAATTCTATAACTTTGCATTATTAGGAACTTATTACGCAAACTTTAACCTTTCAGGAACTCCATTCGGTGGAACTAGAGACATTGGTGACCGTGATAATGAAATCCTAGGAAACGCTAATTTGCGTAAAGCTATGGCACTTTCAATTGACCGTACAGCACTTACAGAAGCTATCGCTACTGGTGCAATTCCAGCTGCCGGATTTATTCCTAAGGGATTCGCTGACCACAATGGTGAAGATTTCTGGGAAAACACTCAAGATCATTCAGAAATCGTAGCTGATGATGGCTCTTATGAATTAGCTGTAACTTATTTTGAAACTGCAGCTAATGAATTATTCCCTGAAGCAACTGACCCAGTTCAAGCATTAAGAGACAAACTAGAAACTATGACTTATCTATACAATACTAGTGAAGCTCATCAACAAATCGGTGAATTAATGCAAGAAATGTGGGCTGACAATTTAGGTTTCACTATTCAATTAGGTAATGAAGAATGGGCTACATTCCAAGATACTAGAACTGATGGTGCTTATGACATTTCTCGTGGTGGATGGTTAACAGACTTTATGGATCCATCAGGAATGATTGGTATCTTCACCCAAGGTAATGCTTATAATGACCCTGACTATTACAATGCTGATTTTGAAGCTAAGTTAGAAGAAGCTCGCGAAGCTACTACTGCAGCTGCTCACTTTGAAGCATTATATGAAGCTCATGAAATTTTCATGGATGATATGCCTATTATCCCAATTTATCACTATAGTGATGTATTACTAGTTAAAGCTAGAATCGTTGGTTGGTCAAGATCAGTTCTTGGTACAATTGACTTCTCAACAGCTAAATTCGCAGAAGAATAAAA
>CAZMMT010000103.1:0-2897 GCA_964567465.1 uncultured Candidatus Izemoplasmatales bacterium
ATTGGCATTATTATTTCAGCTTGTTCTATTTATTAATTGGAGGATTATTGACATATAAATACTTAATCTTACCAAAATTCAAAAACTATGCTGTATCAATCAGCGGAGTGTGATTAAGATGTTAAAAACTATATTAAAAGCAGAACTTAAAAATATCTTTAGAGATCGGATGTATATATTTTTTATGGTATATCCAATCATTATCGGTGCTGTTGGTTATTTTCTTATTCCTTACTTGGAAGAAACATCAAGCCCAGGAAGTCTATTACCAAGTATTTTAGTAATGCTATTTATTTTAATGACTGGTTATATGTTTGGAGCACTTACTGCTTTTACGCTTTTAGACGATAAAGACGACTTGGTTTTAATGAGCCTTAAAGTAACTCCTATCTCAGTTAAACTTTATGTTGCGGTTAAGTTATTCATATCTTTTGTTTTTGGATTCATTGCAACAATCATTTTGATTTATGCAACAAACTTTTTGCCTGATTCTTCATTTTGGATAGTCTTAATGATTTCTATTGTTGGAGCTTTACAAGCTCCAGGAGTAGCTTTAATTGTTAACTCATTCTCAGACAATAAAGTTGAAGGTTTCGTTATTATGAAAATGAGTGCACTAATTCTTGCATTCCCAGTTATTGCTTTTTTTGTTCAATCTTGGCAAGAAGTATTTCTAGTATTCGCTCCTGGATTTTGGTCAGCGAGAATGATTCAAATGGAATTGATTACAACTGTTGAAGTTAACTTTTCATTAATTGTTTATTTCATTTTTGGTGTAATCTATAATCTATTATTTACAACTTTGTTTATGAAAATATATTCAAAAAGAAGTAATTTATAAGGAGGATTTTTATGAGAGTTCTAAGTATTATTCTAATTATTTATGGGATTATTTGCATTTTAACAGCTGGATTAAGACCACCATTCATTATGAATTCCAAGAAAATACAAATCTTTGAAAAGTATCTTGGAAAATTAGGAACAATATTATTAATTCTTGGATTTGGTGTAGCAGCTTTAGTAATCGGAATTTTAATCTATGAGTAAAAAATTAAGGGAGTTGAAAATTCAACTCCCTTAGTTTATTTTAAAGTCTAAAAACCTTTATTTATAGCCCTTTCATAAATAGCAAACACTTGATTCGTTTCATTGACTTCACCGACACACTCATTATGGATAAACACCTCTTTGTTTCCTTGCCTAATCATCACAAAGTGACGGTAATATACATATTTATCTACTCTAAAACTATTTAATGGATCAAATCCGATTACTTGATCACAAGGATGAATTTTCGGATTAGATACCATTACTCGGTTAATATTATCAACTATTGATTGATAATACTCATCCAAGAAGTTCAAATCTAAAGCAGTATTTTCGTGGAAATATTCAATTCTTTCTAAATCGTTAAACAACAATGCATAAGTATTTCTGGTTTCATTTCCGATATCATAATTAAATTCTAGATTAAACCTATCCTTTGCCATTAACAATAAACAGCCTATGTCGTAAGATATCAATCTAATCGGTATATAGTTGCGAATATTTTTAATATTGTTTTTTACTTCATCATAAACCTTTTGATAATCATTAATGCTAATTTGGTTTAAGACTTGTAATTCAATATATTTGGCAGTTCCTTCGATCGTTTCAATGCCTTCTTCGTATAAAAGGTCATTCTCGTAATCACCTCTTCTGCGTTCTCTCAAAGCGATAAATCTTAAAAGCGAAGTCATGTCTTCATCTTCAATAGCTTTAAGCAAATATTTTGTTTCATCATATTTAGTAGCGATATTGAATTTCTCATAAAGATATCCGAGACCGAAAAATTCATTAGGAAATCTTTTTTCTTCACATTTATATTGATAAGCATGAAACATTTCGTGAATTATTTTGCTAGTCAGGATATTGTAGTGAACGAAAACTGAGTCAATCTTCCAAATAGCTAAGAACTCACCTTCGTAAAGTATTGCAGTATTTCCAATAAAACGATTATCATACTTTATCACTTTATCCTTCATAACTACAAAGTCGTCTGTATATAAAGCAAAATCAAAGGGTTTAAATCCTGGATAGATTTTATCAAAATCAAGAACTTTAATTCGATGAAGAATCTCTTTATAGAGTCCTTTTACTTCTTTTTTCTTTACTTTCATAAAACTTTAACCCCCCCAAGTGGTTATTTAAAACCGCTACTTCTTCATTATATCAAACAAGAATGCTTAAATAAATGTTATAATAAATATTAACCAATAATAAGAAGGATAGATTTTATGGATAAACATCGTTGTTCACTTTGCAATAGCCCTACAATTAATTATGCATTTGAAAGAAAAAGAAATTACTTATTTTGTTCCGTTTGTAATTCTATCCAAATGGATCCAAAGTATTACATTTCATTAGATAATGAGAAAAAACGTTACGAACTGCATAAAAGTGATATTTCTGATTTGGGTTATCAAAAATTTGTTAAGCCAATAACTGATTACGTTTTCAAAAATATAAATGAAGATTCAGTAGGTTTAGATTTTGGAGCTGGTCACGGTCCAGTTATTTCTGAGTTGCTTAAAGAAAAAGGCTTTAAAATCAAGATATATGATCCCTTCTTCCATAAAGATAAATCTGTATTAGATACAAAATACGATTATATAATTTCTTGTGAAGTAATTGAACATTTTCATAATCCTGATAAAGAGTTTAAACTTTTAAGAAAACTATTAAAGGCTAATGGAAAACTAATTTTAATGACTGACCCTTATAATGATGAAGTTGATTTTAGCAAGTGGTATTATAAAAACGATGAAACTCATGTTTTCTTCTATACGGAAAAAACTTTTGAGTATATAAAAGAGCACTACGATTTTAAGAACATAATTATCAATAAGCGTTTAATT
>CAZMMT010000104.1:0-2816 GCA_964567465.1 uncultured Candidatus Izemoplasmatales bacterium
AATACCTTATCATAATCGATAAGGTATTTTTATTAGGAAAAATCAATCACTAAAAACCGGTTCATTCAAAGAAATAATACCTCCATCAAAATCAATAGTTGCGGTAATGCCGTATGGAATAACATTTCTAGGATACGCATGGCCAAAATTAATATTTACAATAGTAGGTATCTTATGTTTTGTAGCGAAATCAGATAATATTATATTATATTCATCAAAGTAAATTTCATTCTGTGGTTTTCCAACCATCATAGCTACAATCTTATCAAACACCCCTTGTCTTTCTAACTCTTCTAAGTAAGTCTTAAATTCATTTGGTTTTGGCGTTTCTTCACTAGTTTCAAAGAATAAGATTTTATCTTCCCAGTCAGATAAATCTGGCATTAATTTATATTTAATATAGATTTCCTTTTGTTCTTGATATCTTGTACCTGTATAACCATCATAAAAACTTTCCAAGCATCCTCCCAAAAGTCTACCAGTAATTTTCCCATTTCCATATAAAACTTTATAGCCGAACTTTTCATTCTGTGATTTTCTTTTAGTCCCCAATGCTTCAACTGAAAAATCATTTCTTTCCAAGTACCATATCGGTGAAGATTTAATAAGCCGATTACTCGGATTCATAAAAAATGTTTCAAATGCTTCTTTGGTGTAAGGAAGCATTTCTTCTTCTAATTCAGCTATGTCGCTCAGAAAATTAGGCCCATAAAAGCTCACCGCACCTAAATTATAAAACATCAGATGATTGTTTGTTGTATCAGAAAATCCTGTAAATAACTTAGGCGATTCTTTAACTTTTTTTATGAACTCTTCATCCTCAATTAAATGAGGTAACAATTTATATGTGTCATCCCCACCTATTGCGCAAATTATTCCTTTTATTCTGTCATCAAAAAAAGCATCTTTCAAATCTTGAGCTCTAGCTTTAGGATTTTGATTCAAAAAATCAATACCCCTTAAGGCATTGGGCATAAATACTGGTTTTAGACCAAAACTCTCAAGTCTTTCTATTCCTCTTTTTAACTGATGTTTGCACATACTTTCACCAAGTATTCCTGAAGACAAACTAACAATTGCTATATAATCTCCTTTTTTTAACTTTTTTGGTTTTTTCATGTTATTTACACCTTTCTTAAAAACAACTCATAATAATTATAATTCACAAACAGCAAATATTCTATACCAAATAAAAACTAAGCATTCAATTAAGAATACTTAGAAAATTACTATTATGATTATTTTATTGAAAGTAGAGTTACGCTTTCTACATGCCTTGAGTGTTGTGCATTGCTTTCTTTTTACATAAATCACTGAGTAAAATGTATACAAGTAACATATAAAATGGCAAATCATTTTTAAACATATATTCGTATGCCTTTCCAAATACGCCATAACCCATTTTCGTCTCTGACTTGTTCATGATTTTTACTCTTTAATTAGGTTCAGCAACTGAACATTTTTATAGATAACTTCTTTACCTAATTGTTCAGAAACTATGAACCCTTCTTTTTCAAGGAATTTTAAATACTTCGTAGCGGTTGCTCTAGATATATCCAAATTTTCTCTGAAGAACTCATTTTTGGTATACATGTAAGAAAACAAATGTTCAACGATTTCGTATCGGTAAATATCTGGCAATCGGTTTTTCATCATGTCTTTTGTTAATTCTATAGATTGGTTAATTCTTAATATGAGATTAATCGTATTTTTAGAAGTTTCAGAAATGCCTCTTAAAATATACAAAACAAAAAATTTAATATTAGCTATATCCTCATTACATTTTTTTAGGAGAGTATAATATTGTTCCTTGTTTTCCATGATGTACTTACTTAAGTATAGGATAGGTTCAGATAACTTTTCCTTTAGTACCAAGTATAGGATATTTAATATTCTACCCGTTCTACCATTGCCATCATAAAATGGATGGATACTTTCAAATTGAAAGTGTATTAGAGCCATTTGAATGAGTGGATCGTTTTCATCGTTTTGATTAATGAATAAATCAAGATTGTGCATAAGTTCACGTATCTCTGCTTCATTTTGCGGAGGTGTATGTACAACTTCATTGGTTTTATCGTTAATGATCACTGTTCCAGGAAGTTTTCTTATGCCGCCTTTGTTCGGTTCGATGATATTCTGAATTTCTACTAGCATATTTGTGCTGATAAATCCCTTTTGTCTCATGACTAACAATCCGTGATCCATTGCGTGCTTGTAATTGATAACTTCTTTAGGTTTTCCTCCAATAGGTTTCTTTGAGACAATCTCCTTGAATATTTCATCATAGGTCGTCATAATGTTTTCTATAGCTGATGAGTCTTTTGACTCACTTAGATTGATTAAACTCAAAACGATTCCAGGATTTGGAAGTATTTTTAGTATCCCCTTTAACTCGCCTATATGATGATTTGCAATATTTAGTTCTTTTAATATGTCTACTTCATTTAAATTTATATGAAAAGGAAGTTTATTCACAATATCACCTCATGACTAATATATTTCAATTTTTATCCTCGTAATTATCTTATCACACAAAATTAGTCACGTCAAGTGTTCGAGGATAGTTTTACAAGATTTTTAGTCACGTAATAATTGTTCTGATTTATAAGAAGCTTTAATTCCACTAATTGTGATTATAATTTTCCTATTATTATAAACTTATGTATGATTCAATGACGATTTAGATATGATTGAAAATTGAGCATAAAAGAAGCATTTAACCCAGTTTTAAAGGGCTAAATGCTTCTTGTTCTATTATGTGAATAGCTTTGTTAAGACGTTTTTAAAGAAAGCAATGTGATAGACTCCACGTG
>CAZMMT010000105.1:0-2638 GCA_964567465.1 uncultured Candidatus Izemoplasmatales bacterium
GTTAATGGAACTGTAAGAATTATTAGTTTGATTTGTTACTACTTCGCTTTGTTTATTATGACTATTGTTTTTGCATCAATTTTCATCAGCGGATTAGGAATGATTCTACAATCTGGCGTATATTTGATTTTTGATAATCCATCAACTACGGATCAATGGGTATTGTTTGGATTCATAATTATGGGAATGGGTATTAGTTTTATTGGCTTTTCACTAGTATCAAGCATATTTAACTCAAGTAAATCTATTAGATTATTTATAATTAGAAAAACCAAAGAAATTTATCGAAAAAAGAGGTAATAAAAATGAGTAAATTATTAAAATATGGATTGGCCTTCCTATTAATCGGCTTTGGTGTGGTGCTTATGGTATCTGCCACATCAAACTCAACTATTTTTGGCTTCACTGATGAAGATTATACCCTTCATGAAGAAAGTTATGGTTCAGATGAATTTACTGCTGTAGATTTCGATTTTGATAACCGAAAAGTTTACATTTTAGAAAGTTCAGATGATGAAATTCATGTTAAGTTTTACACTCACGAAAAAGACATGATGGAATTTACAGATACAGATAGTGAACTAACTATTACAATTGACAGAAAGTGGTACTACAACATTTTTTCATTTGATGTCTTTAGCAACAGAGAGTTCTTCAAAGTTTATCTTTATTTACCAACAACTTCAACTGTTGAAGATTTACAAGTTTTAACTTCGAATGGTGCTATAAACTTGGACGTAAATGACACATTTGATTATATTAAACTAAGTACATCAAATGGTAGAATCGATATCTTAAATCTCGAAGCTAACGAAATCATCGCTAATTCTTCAAACGGCGTTATTAGAACTGAAAATCTCATTGTTAATCAAAAACTAGATCTAAACACTTCAAATGGTGATGTTATTATTGAAGATGTTAGTGCACCAATCATTAAATCCGATACTTCCAATGGAAGTGTAACAGCTGAAAACATCATTTCTAATGACATAACATTGGATACTTCTAATGGAAAAATCTATCTTTCTGTCATTGGTGAAAAGAATGATTATGAAGTAACACTTTCAACTTCAAATGGCGATAAGATTTATGATGGATTAAAGGTCGCCTCTGGTACAATTAATGAGAGCGGTCAATACTCGATATCTTTAGACTCATCAAATGGTGATGTTGAAGTTTATTTTGTTGAATAATTTAAGGCTTATATTAAATGATAGTTTTTCAAAAACTATCATTTTTTTATTATTTAAAACAAATTTTTTTGAGATTTTAAATCAATATAAAAAAAATGTAAAAACTATGGTAAAATAGTTTTTACTTGAGGTGATAAAATGAGAATTGGTATTATTGGTCCTATTGGCAGTGGAAAATCTACTCTATCCCATTTGCTTTCTTCATATTATAATGTACCAATGGTTAAAGAACCGGTTGAAAGCAGTCCTTTTTTACCGCTTTTTTATGCAGATAAAAAGAAATATTCCTTCATAAGTCAATGTGCGTTTTACAGTGAATTGTTTTTATCTATGTGGCATACAAGAGATGAAGAATTTTTAATATGCGATTCAACGATGTTTTCAAATTTGGTTTTTACTGAATTGTTAAAAAAAGAAGGAATGATGACCGATGAAGAAGTCGACTTAACCTATAAAGTCGCTGAAGCTCACATGAAATTAGTTCCTGAGCTAGACATTCATATAGTTTTAGTCAGAAATGAAGAAAGTTTATTTGATAATGTCAGAAAAAGATCAAGGCATCTTGAAAAAGGACAGTATGACTACTTGAAGTTTCATTATAAGAATTATTCTACAGTTTTAGATAGTATATTTGAGAGATATAATATACCCAAGGAAAAAATCTTGTACTTAAAGGTTGATGATATGTTTAACCAATTACATTTCAATGAATTAGTTAAACAAATAGAAGAAAAATTTCATAAATCGATGCATCAACAACAATCATTGAAACTATAGATAAAATAAGAGAGGATTTCTCTTATTTTTTTGTCTAAAATATCAATCGTTCTACAATATTGAAAATATCAAAAAGTAATTGTTGAAAGAGAAATAAATGTATGATATCATTCTTAAGAATGAAATAATTATAATAAAAAAAAGAGGAGAAAATTGAAATGAAAACAGCTAATCCAGCACCATTAGGATTATTAGGATTTGGTATGACGACTGTATTATTAAATCTGCATAATGCGGGTTTAATACCTCTATCAATGATGATAATTGGAATGGGAGTCGCTTTAGGCGGTTTAACCCAGATAATTGCCGGCATATATGAATTAAAGTTAGGAAACACTTTTGGGGGTACTGCTTTTACAGCCTATGGCTTTTTTTGGTTAAGTTTAGTTATAATCTGGTACTTTCCAAAATCTGGACTTGTTGCTGATAAAATATCCATGGGATATTACTTAACTATGTGGGGTATTTTTACTTCATTTATGTTTATTGGTACTTTAAAACATAATCTTACCACAAGGATTGTATTTGGATCGTTAGCACTTCTGTTCTTCACTCTTGCATTAGGAGATTTTACTGGATTAGAGTTCATAACTAATATTGCTGGATGGATTGGAATCTTTTGTGGCTTTTCAGCTTTTTATAGTGCTATGGCACAAGTCATAAATCAA
>CAZMMT010000106.1:0-2610 GCA_964567465.1 uncultured Candidatus Izemoplasmatales bacterium
CCTACTTCTGGTCTTGATCCACTCATGCAAAATATCTTTTTGGATTTGATTAAAGAAGAGAAAAAAAGAAAGAAAACAATTCTTCTCTCTTCTCATATATTCGAAGAAGTTGAAAGAGTTTGTGATCGAGTAGGCATAATTAAAGATGGTTATTTGATTGCTCTTGAGGATATTCATACAATTAAACAAAAAACAGCTGATATGTTTGAAGTGTTTCTGGAAGCTAAAGACGATAAAATTCTAAAATCAGGATTAGATATATCTTATGTTAGAGATAACATTTATCGTGTAGCTGTAAAGAATAATTATAAAGAGTTCTTTAAGCTTATGCAAGAATACCAAGTAACAAAAATTAATTCATTTAAAGAATCTTTAGAAGATTTGTTTATGAAGCATTACGGAGACGACCAAAATGAATAAACATTTACTCATCTTTAATCTAAAAACAAATCAAACAATGCTTTTATCTTTTCTAGTAATTACATTAATGTACTCAACACTCGCTACCGCAATGTTCGATGAGGAAACTTCTCTACTCATGCAACAATTTGTCAATATCTTACCAGAAGCGATTGTCAATATGGTACGGCTGATGGGATTTACGAAGTTTGGCAGCGAATTAACTGGATATCTAGCATCTTATTTATATGGGTTTATTATGTTTATTTTTCCAATGATATTTATCGTAATGTTAGCTAATAAACTCGTATCAAAACAAGTAGACGATACATCAATGTCATATTTACTGACAACCCCAAACTCAAGAGTAAAGGTTTGTACTACTCAAGCTTTAACGTTATTTATAAATATCTTTACATTAATTTTAATCAACGTTTTAATAATAATTGCAATATCAGAAATTGCATTCCCCGGTCATCTTATGATTGGCAGATTTATTGGATTAAATTTTGTTCTTCTGGGTGTCTTGACAGTAATAAGTGCTATGGCTTTCTTAATCTCGGTTTTAATTTCTGATTATGGTAAAGCTGTTGGATTGAGCAGTGGATTAATGGGATATTTATTTATAATGAATATGATTAAAAACTTAAGTGCTGATTTAGATTTTTTTAAATACACTACATTTCTTAGCCTAGTTGATAAAGATAGAATTTTTGATTCTACTCTTTATACTTTGGTTTCAGGAAGTGCTGCTATGATAATCGGGATTGGCATTTACATAATGAGTGTTATAATATTTAACAAGAAGAGTCTAACAATATAAGGAGTGTATATGGATATTTTTATAGAAATCATTTTTTCTTTTGTCTTAGTGGGTGGATATTTAGTTATCAAGAGACTTTTTGAAAAAACAAAAGTAGGTCAAAAGGAATTTACAAACAGTTATTCGATCAACGAAGAAATTGATTTAGATGACATTTTTTTAACAGACAGGCAACAACTGGTATTAAATTATATTGTTGAGAAAAAAAGTGCTACAGAAAAAGAGATAATTACCAACTGCAACACAAATAAAACTACAGTAAAAAATTTACTAGAGAAAGAGGTTATTAAAAGAATGAATTATAATCGATTAGAAAAAAGAGAAATAATTATTTTGAGCGTCCTATTAGCTCTTTTGATTGGAAGTGCATTTTTAATTAATTATTTTATATTAGTGAGAGCTAACTTTAGATTTTTAAGTCTTTTTATATATATTGCTATTTACCTATTTATCGGTTTTAACATTATTCATATGTTTATGAATTTTTCAGCTGATTTGTATAAAAAAATATTAGTTTTAACTGGAACTGGCTTTGTAGCGTTCATGTTCTTATTTTATATTTTTGGCGGAAGAACAATTTTTCATGCTGAAGACTACTCAAATTTAATTTCTGTAAACGAAGCTAGTTTCGTAGATGATATCAACACCGTAAGTGTTGATACACTTCCTATCGTAGACAAAAGTTATGGTGCAAAATTAGGTTCTTTAAAGCTTGGAGAGTATCCCGGAATAGGATCGGAATTCCAACCAGGTGAATATTCAGATATTATCTATCAAGGTAAACAGTATTTAGTTGCTGCTTTAGAATATCGAGGATTTTTTAAATGGACTAGCAATAATGACACAGGAACTCCTGGTTATATATTAATTGATAAGGTAACATCAGAAACAAAATTGATTAATTTGAGAGAAACTACTGGTCAAGGATTAAAATATCTACCTTCTGCTTATTTCGGTCAAGATTTGTTTAGACATGCTTATTACAATGGTTTGAGTAAATACACCTTAGAAAATTACTTTTTTGAAATTGATGAAGATGGAAATCCTTATTATGTAATGCAGTTTTCATTACCGACTATTTTTATCAACGGTGGTGATCAAATCAATAAAATTGCTGTTGTAAATGCCTTAAATGGTGAATTAAATGTTTATAATCCTGATCAAGTTCCAAGTTGGGTTGAAAGTGTTTATCCGGAGAATCTTATTGTGGAACAACTTGATTATTGGGGTTCTTTACAAGAAGGTTGGTTAAACAGTGTTTTCGCTCAAAAAGGCGTTGTTCAAACTTCAAATGGTACTAGAGTAATTATGAATGAAGGCGAACTATATTACTTTACTGGCTTAACAAGCGCAGGTAATGACGAATCAACAATTGGCTTTATCTATGC
>CAZMMT010000107.1:0-2594 GCA_964567465.1 uncultured Candidatus Izemoplasmatales bacterium
GGTGAAGATCAAGAGGTGAAGAAGATGTTTAATTTATTTAATGCTAACAAAAAAGCTTTAAAGCGTTTAGAAATAATGGCGCAACAAGTTCTTGATAAAGAAAATGAATATAAAGCTTTATCTGATGAACAATTACAAAACAAAACTCAAGAGTTCAAAGAACTTTTAAATAATGGAATGACACTTGATGATATCTTAATTGATGCCTTTGCGACTGTAAGAGAAGCTTCAACTAGAGTATTAAAGATGACTCCTTTTAAAGTCCAAGTTATGGGTGCGATTGTTATCCATGAAGGTAATATTGCCGAAATGAAAACCGGTGAAGGTAAAACCTTAACCGCTGTTATGCCTGCTTACTTAAACGCTCTTTTAGGTGAAGGCGTTCATATCGTAACCGTCAATGATTATTTGGCAAGACGTGAAGCAGAAGGCGAAATCGGCGATTTATTTAAATTCTTACAACTAACAGTTGGTTTAAATACCAGAGAATTAAGTCCAGAAGAAAAACGTGAAGTATATAAGTCGGATATCCTATATTCAACAAACAATGAATTAGGTTTTGATTATTTAAGAGACCACATGGTTATCTACAAAGAACAAATCGTGCAAAGAAAACTTAACTTCGCTATCATCGATGAAGTTGACTCGATTTTAATCGATGAAGCAAGAACACCATTAATCATATCTGGTGGGGCTAAGAATACCGCCGATCTATATAAACAAGCAAACTACTTTGTAATAGGCATTTCTGAAGATGATTTTGAACTAGATATCAAAGATAAGTCAATCACTTTAACGGAGCAAGGTATCCATAAAGCTGAAAAATACTTTAATCTAGATAATCTTTATGATGTTAATAATGTTGTTTTATTACATCATATCAATAACGCCTTAAGAGCGAATTATATCATGTCTAGAGATGTCGATTATGTTGTTCAAGACGGCAAAGTAATAATCGTTGATTCATTTACCGGTCGTTTAATGCATGGTCGTCAGTTCTCTGAAGGTTTACATCAAGCCCTAGAAGCTAAAGAAGCCGTAGAAATCAAGAAAGAAACAACGACTCTAGCTACAATTACCTTCCAAAATTTCTTTAGAATGTACACAAAGCTTTCTGGTATGACCGGTACTGCTAAAACTGAAGAAGAGGAATTTAGAAATATTTATAACATGTTTGTTGTGGAAATTCCGACAAACATGCCAGTTATAAGAATCGATGACAATGATTTAATCTTCGCAACTATGGAAGCTAAATATAAAGCTCTAGCGGAAGAAATTACAAAAAGATATAAACTCGGCCAACCACAATTAGTTGGTACAATATCAATTGAAAGTTCTGAACTTCTATCATCACTTCTAAAGAAAAACGGTGTTAAACATAACGTTTTAAATGCTAAGCAACATGAACGAGAAGCAGAAATTGTCGCTAATGCGGGGCAAAAATACGCCGTAACAATCGCAACTAACATGGCTGGTAGAGGTACCGACATTAAGTTGGGTGAAGGTGTAAAAGAATTAGGTGGTCTAGCTGTTATCGGTACCGAAAGACATGAATCACGTCGTATTGATAATCAGTTAAGAGGACGTTCTGGACGTCAAGGTGACCCAGGTTACTCACGCTTTTTCTTATCAGCTGATGATGATTTATTAAGACGTTTCGGTGGCGATCGTTTCAAATCAATGATTACTTATATCGTTTCTCAAGGTAAAGACGGTACCGAATCACCACTAGATTTCAAGATGTTCTCGAAAATGGTTCAAAGAGCACAACGTCAAATTGAAGGAAACAACTTCGATCGACGTAAAACAATTCTTCAATATGATGAAGTACTAAGAAAACAAAGAGAAATTATCTATACACAAAGAACCGATGTTTTATTCTTAGATACAATTGAAGAACTAATTCATTCTATGATAGTAGACGCTCTTACAAGAGTAGTAAATAGTCATAACTCAGTAGACGATTTATATCAAGCGTTAAATAACTACTTCGTAATCAATTCAATTGATAAAGAAGTATTAAAAACAGAACCAGATAAATTAGCTTATGTTTTAGACACTTATCAAAAAGACGTCTTAAACAAGAAAACTCTCGCTGGTGAAAAACCATTTAACGATTTTCTAAAAGCAATTACTTTAAGAGTTGTAGACACATATTGGGTTCAACACATCGATTCAATGAGTGAACTAAGACAAGCAGTAACTTTACAAAGTTACGGGCAAATCAATCCGTTCCGCGAATTTCAAGAAATTGGCTTTAACATGTTTGAAGCCATGGTTCAAAATATTCAAAACGATGTTACAAGATACGTTCTAAAAGCACAAGTTAGACAAAACACCGAAAGAGTTCAAGTAGCTAAACCGGTAAGCACTTATTCAGGTAAAGAAGACACTGAAGTAAAACGCAAACCAAGAACTGTCACTGAAAAAGTCGGAAGAAACGATCCTTGTCCATGCGGTAGCGGTAAGAAATATAAACATTGCCACGGCAGAAATGATAATTAGGAGTCCTATATGCTTCTAGATGAATTAAAAAAGGAATTCTACGAACTGTCATTGGAATACAAAAAATTAAATAACACCATCGATATTTC
>CAZMMT010000108.1:0-2574 GCA_964567465.1 uncultured Candidatus Izemoplasmatales bacterium
GTGTCAGCACCAGCAACATTAAAATATCTAAGACTAACATATTTTATCCCATATGCTTCATCCGACCATTTAAAGATTTTCTCCATAAAAAGCTTGCTTTCGCCATAAGGATTAGTTGGTTCGGTAGAAAAATCTTCTGTTATTGGCATTTCTTCATGACTTCCATAAACAGCGGCAGTTGATGAGAAAACAATATATTTTACATTGTGTCTAACCATTGCTTGAACTAACCTAATAGCTCCAATTACGTTATTGTCAAAATATTTGAGCGGATCTTTCATTGATTCTCCGACTAAGCTATATGCACAAAAATGGACGCAAGCATCAATTCTTTCTTGAAGAAAAACTTCATCAAGAAATCTTTCATCACGAATATCGCCTTGATAGAGTTTTACTTCTTTCGGTAGAGCTTCAATATGACCAGTCGTAAGATTATCAATTACAACAACTTCGTGGTTATTTTTGATTGCTTCTTTAACGAAATGGCTACCGATATAACCGGCACCACCAAGAACTAATAACTTCATAGTTTTTCCTCCAAAAGGTTTAATTCATTTTGAAACATACTGAATGGATAGTCTTTAGGGATTAGAGTAAAATCCATGGTTTTATCTAGGGTTGGATGTTTAAAATTAATGTTATAAGCAAATAAGCCTAAAGAAAAATCAGCTTGTTTATTTCCGTACTTTGAATCGTTAATTATAGGGAACAAGTGTTTTGAAAGTTGAGCTCTTATCTGATGAAATCTTCCGGTTTCAAGTTCGATTTTAAGCAAGGTGTATGTGTTAGAATCTACTGATTTATTAGCTACAGATGTATAAGTCAATGTGCTAATTTTACCCTTTACATCATCGGTAAAATATGCGGTTTTAGTTTCTTCATCTTTTGCAAGATAATCAGCCAAAGTATCTGTCTTGCCTAAATCAACCATACCTTCAACGATTGCTAGGTAATTCTTATTGAAATTATGAGTTCTAATTTCCTTGCTTAATCTTGAGGCGGCTTTTGAGGTTTTAGCATAAACCATGACACCACCAACATTGGTATCTAACCTGTGAACCAAGCCTAAGAAAACATTGCCAGGTTTTTGATATTTTTCTTTGATGTAGTTTTTAATGATTGTTAATAAATCAGGTAAATCCAAAGAACCAGCTTGAGATAATACTCCAGCTGGTTTTTCTACAACAATTATGTGATTGTCTTCAAAGATTACATTTAAATTATCCATTTTATTTTCCATAATCACTTATTTATTTTATCATATTTTTAGAAAAAAAACTAAGCAGTTTAACGCTTAGTTTCATTTATTATGGATTTACGCGATTCGGTCCTCGATAAAGGAAAGTAACGTCTCTAATTGATTCAACTTCAAATAATCTCATTAAGAATCTTGTTAAACCAAAACCATAGCCTCCGTGAGGTGGCATACCGTATCTAAAGAAGTTTAGATAAAAGTCAATTGGTTCAAGGCTCATATCTTTTTCAATTGCTTGTTTCTCTAGTATTTCGATGCGATGTTCTCTTTGAGCACCAGTTGTAATTTCAATACCACGATAGAGCAAATCAAAACTATAAGTTAATTTAGTTTTTGGATCTAGCATGTGATAGAAAGGTCTAGCGGCAAAAGGGTAATCAATGATAAAAACAAAATCCGAGTTTAACTTTTTCTTAGCGTAAAGACCGATTAGTTCTTCTTCTTTACGGTCAAAGTCATGTTCCTTTTCACCTATATATTTATAGTTCTCTTGAATAATTTTCTTTGCTTCATAGAAAGGAATTCTTGGAAAATCGCAAGTAGGAATTTCAATATCCTTTTTAAACATTTCTTTATATTCTTCATTTAAATCATTATGAAGTCTCTTCATAACTTCTTTAAGTTTAGCTTCTTCAGCATCCATAACTTCATGATATGACTTAATCCAAGACATTTCGATATCAACTGAAGTAAATTCTGTCGCATGGTAAGCAGTGTGTGAGTTTTCAGCTCTAAATACCGGTCCGATTTCGAATACATTATTAAAACCAGCAGCCATTGCCATTTGTTTGTAGAATTGTGGTGATTGAGCAAGAAATACTTTTCTTCCAAAATAATCCATTGAAAATACTTCAGCTCCTGATTCTGAGGCAGTACCTAAGATTTTCGGTGAATGAATTTCAATGAAATTGTTTTTAATCCAGTATTCTCTCATTGCCATTTCCGCTAGAGTTTGACCTTTAAAGATTAAATAGTTTTTATCTAATCTTAAATCTAAGAAACGGTTGTCTAAACGTAATTCTTGATTAGATTTATTGGTATAGTCTAAAATGTCAATTGGTAGTTCTTCTTCGCTTTTTGAAGTGATTTCAATATGGTTAGGAATAAATTCCATACCTCTAAGTTTAACCTTTTCTTGTTGGTAGATAACCCCTTTAGCAAGAATGGTACTTTCTTTAGTTAAAGAAGAGATGATTTCATTCAACTCTTTGTTTTCTTCGTTTTTTTCAACAGTCATTTGGACCTTGCTTGAAGAGTCTCTTATAATGACAAATTGAACATATTGTAAATCACGGATTTTATCGACAAATCCTTGAATT
>CAZMMT010000109.1:0-2536 GCA_964567465.1 uncultured Candidatus Izemoplasmatales bacterium
AAAAGTATGACATATCCGCCGTTACATTATTTTTAGAAGTGGTGTATAATGTCTTTAAAATAGAATGGGAGAGTATCATTTTATTTAAAAAAGAGGTGAAGGATATATGTTGGTTAGAAACATCAGAGGCTTTGAGAGTAGGAGAGTACCAAATAATATTGAATCCTGGTTGGAATATTATAATCGTAACATTCATAGCTCTAATCGAGTTACTTGCAGCAAGTGTAACGGTCCGGCTGAAGTCGGTGCGCATGTAATTAAGATGGTTGGAGTGAAGGAATGGTATTTGGTGCCGCTTTGTAAGAAATGCTTTGAAGAGGAAGCAAATTTCGAAGTTGAAGAGAAACATCTAGTTAAAGTATATTTAATGTAATAATATAGAAAAAATGGTTTCTTTAATTCTTTTGAAGGAAACCATTTTTGTTTTAAAATTATGGTATAATTTCTTATAGACGAAGGAATATTTATGGAAAAGATTATTGAAGCTAAGGGGTTATTAAGTAAGGTTAAAAAGAGTAACCGTTGGTTTGGTTACGATTTTAATATGAATCTTTACCGTGGTTGTTTGCACGGTTGTATTTATTGTGATTCAAGAAGTGAGTGTTATGAGGTCGGTGAATTTGAAGAGGTAAAGATTAAAGGAAATGCTTTAGAAATTTTAGAGAGTGAACTGCGTTCAAAGCGAAGTAATGGCATTATTGGTATGGGCTCGATGAGTGATCCTTATAATCCTTATGAGATGAAATATGAGTTGACAAAAAAATCTCTTTCATTGATGGAAAGGTTTAAGTTTGGCGTTTTTATTATTACAAAGAGTGATTTGGTTTTAAGAGATATTGATGTTCTTAAAAGAGTTGATAAAGTAGCAAGAGCGATAGTAGGGGTAACCATTACCTGTGATAAAGATGAGTTGAGTAAGGTTATAGAACCAAAGGTTTCTTCATCGAGTGAAAGGTTTAAAGCTTTAAAAACTTTGAGTGATAATGGGATTGACGCCGGGATTTTATTGATGCCGATATTACCTTTTATTAATGATACTGAAGAGAATGTTAGAGGAATTGTTAGGTTAGCAATAGATAGTAAAGCTAAGTTTATCTATCCGTTTTTTGGAGTTACTTTAAGAGATAAACAAAGAGAGTTTTATTATGATAATCTAGAGAAGAGTTTTCCGGGTTTAAAGAATAAATATATCGAAAGATATGGTAAGAATTATAGCTGTGAAAGTGATAATGCTAAAGAGCTATATTCTTTGTTAGCTAAGTTATGTGATGAAGCTAAGATCTTACACAGAATGGAAGATATTAATAAGCTGTTTGAAATGAATAAAGAGTTTGAACAATTGAGTTTGTTTTAAAAAAAGAAAAAGAAGACCATTTAATTTGGTCTTCTTTTGTTTAGCATTCTTTGTTTTTCTAATTCTTTCTTTTGATTGTATTCATTCGTTTTAATTGCTTTTAAGTATTGATTATATCGATTCCAATCTAATTCGTTGTTTCTAAGCGCTTTTTTAATCATGCATCCCGGTTCTTCTTCATGTTTACAGTCATTATAGCGACAACCCTCACTTAATAGTAGGATATCTTCAAAACTTGCTTCATCGACGAAATATGACGTTATGATTCTAATTCCTGGGGTATCGATTACTTTACCGCCTGATTTTAGTTTTAATAATTCTCTGTTTACTGTAGTATGTCTACCTTGAGCGTCACTTAATCTTATTTCATTGGTTTTAAAGTGATCATCACCTAAGAGGTGATTGATGATGGTTGATTTACCAACACCACTAGAACCGATGAAGACAGCTGTTTGATCTTTGATTGTTTCTTCGATTAGATCGAGATCAGATCTTTCATATGCTGAAGTTATTAAGATTTCATTGTCAGTAATTTTCTTTGTTATGTCAAGATAGTAATCTATTTCATCACAAAGATCTTTTTTAGTAAGTAGAACAATGGTTTTAAAGTCTTTAGATAGTGTTAGATTTAAGAAATTTCTTAATTTTATTTCATTAAAGTCTTTGTTTAGTGACATACAGATAAAACAGATGTCGATGTTTGCGGCTAGAATATGTTTAGCAGCGTCTTTACCGACGTCTTGACGGTCTAGTGTGTTCTTTCTTTCTAAGACTTGCTCGATTATACCTAAGTATTCATCTGCGAGATGAAATTTAACGAAATCACCGATTTGCGGATAATCAGACTTTTGATAGTTTAGATATTTAAATCTACCGCTTACCTCAGTCATGATTTTTTTGTCATTGTATTCAACTAAGTAGCGGTCTTTATAAACGGTAATGATTTGGCCAATCAAAAGGTTATTGTTTGTTTGTAAAATTTTAGTTCACTCCTTTTTTTTATAAATTTTAGTAGTGATACACCTAAAATTTTTCAAACAAAAAGGACTACAAATAATAGTCCTTATTAAACAATATAAATATTAAGGTTATTTGTATTTTAGATGTATCTGATTAAGTTGTTAAGTTTCCTTTTTTGTTATATACAATCATAATACATGCCCCCTTATAACTGCTTGGATA